>NZUQ01000060.1 GCA_002697225.1 Candidatus Poribacteria bacterium | reverse complement strand
ATACCGGTGTAACGTATATATGTATCATAAGTTGATAAACCAATATTAATATTATTATAGTTTAATTTACAAAAATTTTTAATTGAATTTACATTTTGAATTTTTTTAAGTGATTTATAAATATAGATTAATCTTTTTATTATGTTCGGATTCTTTAAAAAAAAAAATTTTTTTATTCCAAAGCTTCTAAAAAGAATTTCTCCTTTAATATCACCAAATCTCTCGACAATCTTGGAGAGAGCACGGTATTTCTCAATCTTGCTTTTATTAGCCTGATTATGATCTGTTTTGGCTCGCTTTGCTTCTACTTGCAAGCGTTGCAAACTGGCGGAAACCTTTTCAATTCGAACATCCAGATCAGCCTTTCTTTCTTCCTCTTGTTCGCAAATCTCCTCTGCTTCAATAATAGCCTGAGTTAAGTTTTCGACTAGACTCCGAAGTTGATGAACATGGTCACGCTTTTTCCCAAGAATATTGCGCTTTTTTTCAAGGCGATCTATCTGCTCTCTGAGATCAGTTTCCTCACGCTCTATTTCAGAAAGCGTCTTCTCATATATAACTTCAACTTGACTGGTGATGCTCTGCACTGGGTCATTCATTGGGACCCCCTATGATCTAGCCAATAAAAAATCCCTTACCATCAGCAAATTAGCTAAAATGATAGCATAGCAACNCCATTTTGTCCATAAAATGATTTCAAGCATTAGTTTTAAGAATGCACCTACTCGCATGAGATATCCCTGAACCAGCTTTCACTCCCACGGACACAAGCCNACCCGAATTTGGTTACNTTGNATAGCTTGNCGGAAGGCTNGANCNATTTCAGNNANAGGATAGGTATTGCCAACTAGGAGATCGAAAGAGTATTGATGCCTAGTTTCTCGAACAAACTCGATGGCATCCCCAAGGAAACGCGGATGATAGTTATGAGAACCATAGATTGTTAGACATTTACGTACAATTTTATCCATCGGAACTATAGTTTTTGCATGAGGGTAGACATATCCAAGCGTCAAATAATGTCCGCCGATCCGCAGCCAATCGAGACTATCTGTAAATGCTGAAGCAACGCCACTTACCTCAACAACCAGATCAACACCACGCTGATTGGTTAAAAAGAGCAATTCATCATTGATTTGGTCAGTGGATACCTCCGTGAGATTGAAAGTGTGTGTCGCACTCAAAATTTTTGGCCATCTCTAGGCGGTCCGATCTGACATCGACGACTATGACAACCTCACATCCATAATATCGTAAAAAACTAGTTGCATAGATTCCTAGCATCCCACATCCCTGAATCACAACACTATCACCAATATCGATGCCATTTAGCCCCGCTATGACAGTTGAAAGCGCACAATTGAGTGAGACCGATTCACTATCTGCCATAGAATCTGGTAACCGAAAAATGGCTGTACCTGGTTGCAAGCGAATATATTGGGCGAAACCACCATTCAGGTCACGAGGGAGAGCCCGCTGAGCATGACCATATTTTAAGAGTGTTTCACATTTCTGCGGTAACTGATAATATGTACAATTCAGACAAGTTCCGCAAGAGGATATGATACTCCATGTTATTCGGTCTCCTTCCTTCAGAGGGGAGCCATTAAAGTCAGTGGTGTTAGTCGATTCTGCCACTTGACCAACAGCTTCATGACCAAGGATACAAGGAATAGGAGATGTTCGCCGCCCAACGAAAGTATGCAAATCAGATCCACAAATAGCAGCAAGGTTGACCCTAACAAGAACTTCACCTGCATCAGATGGCCCAAGGCCACATTCATAAATTTCAAATGGCTGATTTGATCCGTGAAACAGGCTGATTCGTGCGGATCTCATTTGTTGGCGAGTGCTTTTTCCGCTTTTTTATAGATTGGAGCATAAATCTTATCACGAGGCACACAACCGGCAGGGTATTGACCAAGTGGATTTGCTTTCGCTCTCATAAGGGCGGTGCAATAACTCACCGCGACGCAAGATTTTTTCTTCAACATGCCACCGTTTTTAGCCGTATCTTCAGCAAAATCCGGGTAAGCTAAAGCACCTCGTCCAACGGCGACAAACCTAACATGCCCATCCCGAGCATTAGCTTCTCCAGCATTGACCACATAATTTTGGAGCCAACTATAGCCGGTGCCAACAATCGGTAGATCTGGATTGTCTTGCTGAACCTGTTTTGTCAGTCGAAAATGACGATCTACTCCAATCAACGGATGTTCGGGGGTTTCATAACCATCAATCGGTGGCCTTTCAAACGGACGACCGATATGGGGATTGTAGTAAGGACTGCCCATTGATACATTGACTAATCCAATACCAAGTTCCTTAAGTAGTTTGATCAATCTCTTTGGCTCGGTCATATCCGAATTGGGAGGGTTATCTTCATCGACACCAAAACCATAAGGATACATTTCAAGCATTTCACTTGGCGTACCAATTCCCGTATTGACGTCTTGTGTGTAGGCAATTCCATCGTAGACGTTCAATCGACTTGCGAGGATCAAATCGTTCCCAATTTCAGTCTGGATTTTGCCAATTATATTACGGATAAAGCGAGTTCGATTTTCAAAACTACCGCCATATTTACCTTTACGCGTTTTTGCGGCAAGCAATTCGTTTAATAGGTAGGAGTGACACTGTTTTAGATCAACGAAATCAAACCCAATCTGCCATGCGAGTTTAGCCGCTGCGACATAAACATCCTCAAGCCTTTCTAAGTAATCGTCACTAACAACCGGATAATCGTCCGGAATAGGAATCTTTTTCTTTTTATCGAGCAAGGTGATTCGATCAACTACCGGATGTCGAAATGCAATCATCGGCTTTTGATAGCAATATCGTCCTGAGTGTGTCAACTGCATCCCAACGAGGATTTCTTCATTTGAACCGAATGTATTTCGATGTGCTGTTCTAGTAATCTCAAGCATTGATGCAATTGAGCCTACCGTATCCTTACTGATTAGCAACTGTCGGCTATTTGCTTTAGCTTCATCAAGGACAGCTGTTGCTTCACCCCAGATCAACTTCGAGCCACCAGTTCCAAACCGTTCCCAACGTCGTATAGTTAATTCACCTGGCCTACCATCTGCAGTACAATCGCAACCTTCCATCGGGTGAATTCCTAAAGCATTACCAGCTGTTTTGTGACCGACACTGACGGGTTCAAGTAGTTTCTCTATTCGATCCTCTAAACGAATAGATAGCCCAAGTTTTTCAATCTCAGCCCGCAATTCATCAATATCGCGATAACGAAAATGTTTTCTTTTGATTGCCATTTATTGCTGTTTTATCTAGTTTATGAGCTACTCAGGAATTTCAGTCGGGGAGCGTAATTTATTGTATACATCCTGAGCGTCAACTGCGCAACGAAAGCCGATACCTGGATCCTGCGTGCCCTGANCAGCATGAAGTCTTCGTGCGCAACGAACATCCAATTCCTTTAATTTCCAACTGTTCCATTTACCCCCACGGTGCACCCGGTGTTCAGATCCAGCTGAATCCTCAAAGCCCTGATCGTTAAATCTTGTGGCATTTTCCTCATTGGCNTTGAGCATTGCCGTTACTCCACTTTGAGACTGGTAAATTTCTTTATTGTAAATGTCNTGTACCCATTCAGAAACATTACCGGCCATATCTAATATACTATATCTACTTTCACCCAGCGGAAACTGCCCAACTTTGGTCGGACCGTCACGGTTTGCATTGTAATTCAAGCGTTCATCAGAAAATGTGTTTCCCCACGGATAGACTCGCGCGTATCCCGAATCTAAACGCCCTTTTCCTTCACCTGCCCACGACGCAGCTTTTTCCCATTCTGNCTCAGAAAGCAAACGTTTACCATAAGACTGGGCGTAATCAAACGCTTCCTGCCAAGTGACTCCAACCACAGGTTGTNTAGGATGGCTAAACTTAGGATTTTTCCAGAACTTTGGTTCTCGCACTGGCCCTGAACNGGGGTCTTTTATGTACAAGCTGTACTCGGCATTTGTAACTTCATACTTGTCAATATAAAATGGTTTAAGGTTAACAATATGCTGTGGCGTTTCGTCCCAAAAAGTCATCGAGTATGCTGAAGCAATTTGTTCGGACATGAAATCAGAATTCCCCATAAAAAATTTACCGCCGGGAATTAGAATCATATCGGCCTCTCTCCTACTCGATCGTGCATATTTTCTGGACTTAATATCGAATTTAACATATGGTGGTAGTTGGAGCATAGCGATCGTTTCTGCTCCTTGATTAGATGTATCTTGACTCGTTTCAGTGGATCCTCCTCCACAACCTACTGTCTGCAGAATGACACAGATAACCACCTGAATCTGAAAAAAAACGAGCTTTCGAAACAGCATATTAGTCATCTTTGAAAACCCCTACTTTTACACTAAATACAATTGCGTCGTTTCGAGAATTATATCAAACCACATCAAACTTGTCACGGCCAAAGTCAACTCTAAACAAACGCAGTTACATAGAAAAAAGGGACGGCGCTACCCATCCCCAATTACTTTTGCTGTTACAATTTTCTTTAGTCTTTTATTACAGCTTGTGCTGCAGCCAAGCGCGCAATCGGTACTCTGAACGGTGAACAAGAAACGTAATCCATACCAATATTGTGACAGTAAATAACAGAATCGAGATCCCCACCATGCTCACCACAGATACCAACTTTCAGATCGGGTCTGGTCGAACGACCTCGCTCAATACCCATCTCAATCAGTTGGCCAACCCCTTTTTGATCGANNGTTTGGAACGGATCCTTTTCCAGAACACCTTGTGAAATGTAGTCCGGCAGGAATCCACCAACATCGTCACGGCTGAACCCAAAGCTCATTTGCGTTAAGTCATTAGTACCAAACGAGAAGAATTCTGCTACTTCAGCTATTTGGTTGGCCGTAAGTGCAGCACGAGGAATCTCAATCATGGTACCCACCATATGAATGATATTATTAACACCGTATTTATCAAGGACTTCCTGATAAACTCGGTCAATGATCTCTCGCTGGTTCTTCAGCTCATTGACATGTCCAAGCACAGGGATCATGATCTCTGGATGGACTTCTTTTCCCTCTTGTGTCAGTTCAGTTGCAGCTTCCAGAATAGCACGCACCTGCGTCTCGACGATTTCTGGATAGCTAATACCCAATCGAACNCCNCGGTGNCCCATCATGGGGTTTGTTTCATGCAGACNATCGGCTCGACGATTGAATTCGTTTAGATCAACTCCAAGCTCAACCGCTAATNTCTCACGAGTAGCTTTATCATGCGGTACAAATTCATGAAGTGGTGGATCTAATAAACGTATAGTAACTGGATAACCCGACATAACATCCAAAGTCGCTTTGATATCTGTTTTCATGTGAGGGTATAGATCATCAAGTGCTATACGACGTTCNTCTTCAGAAGANGACATGATCATCTTTCGCAATATAAANAATGGTTCATCAGAATCTTCNCCATAGAACATGTGTTCAATACGAAATAGGCCAATACCTTCAGCACCAAAATCGAGNGCACGTTTCGCATCGGTNGGCGTATCNGCATTGGTTCTCACCTTTAGTGTTCTGTACTCGTCAGTGTAACCCATCAACGTGGTGAAGNAGTCATTGNGTTCTAAATCTGGATCAATTAGATTTAGCTGCCCCACATAGACATTGCCAGTAGTGCCGTTTAGAGTGATCCAATCTTCCTCTTTTAACGTTTGGCCATTAACGACCATTTGTTTATTATTAAAATCGATTCTCAAGTCTCCACAACCNACAATACAGCATTTNCCCCAAGCACGNGCAACAAGTGCAGCATGGCTNGTCATACCTCCTTTAGCNGTTAGAATTGCCTCCGCNGCATTCATACCATGTACGTCCTCNGGNCTGGTTTCGTCACGTACTAGAATCACTTTTTCTCCCAATTCATTACGACGAACAGCTTCATCTGCGGTAAAAACGATCGTACCATTAGCACCACCTGGCCCCGCAGGCAACCCCTTGGTTAATAAAGTAGCGGAAACTTCAGCTTCGGGGTCCACCATTGGTAGCAGAACTTGTACTAGTGAATCAGCTGTTAAGCGGCTCAAGGCCTCTTTTTTATCAATCAAGCCCTCGTCACACATGTCGACGGCCATCTTGACGGCNGCCGTACCATTGCGCTTTCCAGTTCGACATTGGAGCATCCAGAGGCGGCCATCTTCCACAGTAAATTCAACATCTTGCATATCACGATAGTGTTGTTCAAGTTTCTGTTGAATTTCAATTAGTTCATCGTAACATTGTGAATGACGAGCTTCAAGAGAATCAACATCTGCATCACCTTCGCTTTTCATCAATTCACTGACAGGGAATGGCGTGCGGATTCCTGCTACAACATCTTCGCCTTGCGCGTTCGGCAGCCACTCACCATAGAAAACGTTATCACCAGTTGCCGGATTTCTTGTAAAAGCTACACCAGTAGCAGAATTGTCTCCCATGTTTCCGAAAACCATAGCTTGTACATTGACTGCGGTNCCCCACTCTTCCGGGATATTCTCAATCTGACGATAGGCAATCGCACGTTTTCCATTCCAAGATGCAAAGACAGCACCAATAGCACCCCAAAGTTGATCGCTAGCGTTATCTGGAAACGGTGTACCAAGAACTGCTTCAACTTTTTCTTTGTATTTGTCAACCAACTCTTTCAAATCTTCAGCTGATAAGTCCGTATCATTTTCAACACCTCGAGTTTCTTTAATCGCCTCCAGAAGGTGCTCAAGTTGCTGACGGATACCCTGNCCTTCTTCAGGCTCAAAACCACCTGCCTTTTCCATAACTACATCGGAGTACATGGTGATCAAACGTCGATAGGCATCGTAACCAAAACGCTCGTTTTTAGTCCGCTTAATTAATCCCTCAATGGTCTTAGTTGTCAATCCAACATTAAGAATAGTTTCCATCATGCCAGGCATTGACTGACGTGCTCCTGATCTGACCGATACCAGNAGAGGATTATCTGGATCGCCAAACGTACCACCACGAATTACACCCATCTCGGAAATTGCATCGTTAACCTGTTCTTCAAGCCCATCAGGATAACTACCACCCAATTCGTAGTAAGTTGTACATATATCGGTTGGTATAGTGAAGCCAGGTGGTACAGGCAGACCAATGTTAGCCATTTCTGCCAAGTTAGCTCCTTTCCCACCAAGTAGGTTTTTCATGGTGGTATTACCATCGGCTTTCTTCCCTCCAAACAAGTAAACATACTTCATTTTAGACATTAACAACCTCCCCAAAACTTCATTGTGGACAACCAATCCAGAATTTGTCTCTAGCGCAACAACGGATCTGGTTAAATCGAATAAATCATCCGGCTAGCTTCTTCGTATTCTGCCTGCAATGGATTAGTCGAAAGGAAGAGTTTTTGGTAGGGTTCATATAACTGAATGTAGCTCCAGTTTACTCCACACATAATTTTCTTTTCGTTAGCAAGCTTTACAAAACGACCTCGGAATTTCGCACGTGTTGTTTCTGGCGGATGATGCATGGCATGCTCAATTTGANCATCNGTGATAATTCGGTCAACCAAATTATCCTTNTCAAGTTTATAATACAAACCAACATCAGTTCTAATATTATGGTATTGATAATCAAGCATGGNAATTTTTGGTGAATCCCAGTCTATATTTCGACTACTCGCATAAGTCTCTATCAANCTTCGTTTAATTACCCAATCCAACTCACGNTCTAGTTGCTCCGGGTTCTCCTGAAGACAGGTTAGGACATGCTCCCAACACTTCATTACCAGATCGGTTGTTGGATCCGATCCCTCTTCTTCCANATACTGCTTGGCTAGATCAAGGTATTCCAGCTGCATTTCAACCGCCGACAAACGTCGACCATTCTCAAGCTCAACTGTTCTTGTACAGGTGACATCGTCAGAAATTCGTTGAATTGCGTGAACCGAGTTGCGGAGTGCAAACTGACGAGTAATAAAATTTGCCTCAATCATTCGCAGAACTATATCGGTCGTACCAACTTTGAGCAAGTTGGCATACTCTGACATGTTGGAATCGCCAACAATTACATGCAATCTACGATATTTCTCGCGGTCCGCGTGTGGTTCGTCCCGCGTGTTGATAATACCACGTGCGGTCGTTGTAGCAATCGAGATTTCTTCCCGAATATGCTCAGCTCGTTGAGAAATTGCATATTGACCTCGATTACTTGGTTTTATCTTCCCAGCCCCAGTAAATACTTGGCGGGTAACAAAAAAAGGGATAAGTTTTCCCGCCAATTGACGGAAACTGACACGCCGATCCATCAGATAGTTTTCATGACAACCGTAGGTNTTTCCAGGNGTNTCAGTATTGTTTTTAAAGATCGATATCTTGCCTTTGATATTTTCATGCTGCATCCGGCGCTCTGCCGACAATAATAGCCGTTCTGTAATGCGTTCACCGGCTTTATCATGCGCAATGAGATCAATAACATTATCACACTCGGGAGTAGCATATTCTGGGTGNCAACCAATATCTTGGTAAAACCTCGCACCATTTTCCAAGAAAACATCGGGATACATTCTCCCATGTATAATTTCACGAAACAAGTACATCACAGCACTCTGAATAGACATTGGTTTACCAACTTTCTGGGTAGAAGTGCAGATAATACCGTACTCGCTCTCAAGACCGTAGATTCTACGTTTCATGCCAAAATCTCATTTAAATCCGTGCCGGATAACCTTCTAAACTTACGTCTTCCTCTATTAATATCAAGAATCGCAATTTCAACTGTCTCAGTGTTTACTTNATAAGGTTCCTCTACATCAGATTCCGTTTCAAGAGATTCAAATGTCTTGATGGCCAGTTCGACAGCGCTCTTCAAATCAAGATTTTCAGAATACGTGTCGTCAAGAAACTGCACAATACTATCAGCTCGCCCGCCAACCGCCGCGTATTTATCTTCTTCCCAAAATGTGCCATCAAAAGAGAGGTGATAGATCCGATTTTGCAACGAAGGATTTTCTTTGACCTCACAAATTAGTAATTCTACCTCAAGTGGTTTCGACTCAACCTGCCAGAAGTTGCCACCAATGTATTGGGAGTATACATTGGTTAACCATTTCGCCGTCACATCCTCACGCGTATATGTGAGTCCTTTGACCTCAGCGTCTCGAATACCTACATACCTTAGTGCTTCATACTCTCGATAAAGCCCTGTTGCTGCGAACGCAATCCGATCATAAATTTCTGATACCTTGAATACTGTTGTCAGAGGATTCTCAGCAACCACTGCCAGCCCATCCTGATATTCTAGGACGATAACTTCTCTGGCTTTCTCAATTCCCTTCTGAACAAACTCAGACCTATCCTGAACTACCTGTTCTGGGGATACATAATAAGGTGAAGCCATTCGTCCCTCCTTTTTGCTCTTATGAATAAAATATTATTTACTCAATTTTTCAAAGAGATCCGNGAATAAATCCTTAATTTCAGATTCNTCAACGTCTTTAATACCAGAGTGAGTGATCNTCTTTATTATCGGGAAAATATTACGCAACANATCTGGGCCTGCGGTGCCTAAATCTTCATCCGCAGCATCCCAAAGAGCCGCAACAACTACCTTTAGGATATCCTCACGCGACATATCAGGCCGATAGAGTTTTTTGAGTGAAGATCTTGCATCCTTGCCACCTGATCCTTCAGCATCATAANTTTCTTGTTCGTACCGGCCTCCAGCTATATCATANTTGTAAATATGACCACATTTCCGCTTAAGATCATAACCAGCGAATAACGGAATGACAATTAAACCTTGAATAGCCAACTGTAGGTTCGATTTCAGCATATTAGAGAGATAGTTTGCTTTTCCTTCAAGGCTAAGAAACGCCCCTTCGATTTTTTCATAAAATTCTACTTGAACTTGGAAGAGCTTTGCCATCTCTATGCATATACTTGCAACCCCAGCCACTGCGATGGCTGAATGCTCATCGATATCAAAAACTTTCTGTATACGGCGTTCACCAACTTGAAATCCTGCTGTCGCTTGACGATCACCCGCTATCACCACTCCTTCCTCGTAAACGGCGGCGATAATCGTTGTCCCTTCAAGGGCATCTAAACCATTATCCCGCCAATCGCTAATTAAAGACGGATCCAAATTAAACTTAACTAAATCTGGATACTCTGACTTTAAAAACCCTAGGAGGTTAGAGGTGCTGTATCGAGATGGTTCAATCAGCACTATTCTCCTCCTCTTTGGATATAATTCTCGACGAATTCTTCTGAATCCTCTTCCAAGATTTCATCGATTTCATCCAGTAACTGATCTAGGTTGTCTTTAATCTCTCTACCTTTCGTGGTAACTTCATCTTTAGGCTGAGCATTATCAGTATGATCTTGGGTTGGAGACTCTTTTTGTTCTTGTTGCTCTTGTTGCTCTTGTTGCTTTTCTGATGCCATAGTTGTCACTCCTTGTTCGCGTTGGAAGATAGTACCGCTTCGACAAGTTCAGAAGCAGTGCAGTTTTTCAGCAAATCACCCACAACCTCCTTCGTTCCGAAGTGGGGTCGATCCATTAAAATTTTATCCAAAGAAGAACCATCGGTACAAAACACCATCGAATTCCAGCTTGCGCTATGAATATCCCCTGAGAATTTTTGCAAGCAACTTCCACGAAAGAACGCACGTGTATCGGTTGGGGGGGTCGTAATCGCGCGAACCACTTCTGCATGATCAACAATTTGATGAACACGTCCATTCTTTTTCAACCTTGCGTACAATCCTTTATCTGGACGAATATCATGGTATTGCAAATCCATCATTCGCACACGTGAGTCTGACCAATTCAAACTATGACGTTCAATGAAAGCGTCAATGATACGTTTCTTAATTACCCAGTCCAAGTGTTGATCCAGCGACATTGGGTCTGTTTCAAGTTGATCTAAAACAAATTCCCATTTAGCCATTACATCTTCCATTACAGATGTAATTTCATGTGGTTGAAGGTGNTTGTGGGCTAGNTCCAGNTAAGAACGTTGGATTTCAATCGGTGTCAAACGACGACCATCTTCAAGTAGAACGTTCTTTTTACAGGTTAGATCTCGTGAAACCATTTGATTCTGNNTCACAGGTTTTACCAAATCGAATTGACTGCCGATGACCCCTTTCTCGATTAGCTTCAACGCTATCGCAGTTATACCAACTTTCAGGTAAATCGAAAACTCCGACATATTCGAATCACCGACGATCACATGGAAACGACGGTAATACTTCTCATCAGCATGTGGTTCATCTCGCGTATTGATAATTGGGCGCGCGACCATCGTACTCAATCCGACTTCAGTTTCAAAAAAATCAGCACGTTGGGTGATTTGGAACTCGGCAGGTTCCGTGCCGTTTTCTGATCCAACTTTTCCCGCTCCTGTAATAATCTGGCGGGTGACAAAAAATGGTATCATCCCTTTAGTAATATCATCAAACTCAACTTGGCGAGACATCAGATAATTTTCATGCCCCCCGTAACTGTGCCCTTTGTAGTCGGTATTATTTTTATAGATGATGATTTCCTGTTCGGCGGGGAGGAGTTCCTCTGCAGCTATACGGGAGAGATGCAAAATCAAATCACCAGCCTTCTCGTAAGTAACTACATCTCTAGCATTTGTGCATTCCGGAGTGCAGTATTCCGGATGAGCGTGGTCAACGTAATATCGCCCTCCATTAAACAGTACATCGTTGATGATGGTATTTTCTTCCTCATCAGGCTGTTGGTTCTCACCTCCAGACATAAACCCTCTAGCATCAACAAAGGGGCTTTCCTGCTCATAATCCCAAGTAATTTTTTTCAGATTGCTATCTTTGTAAACGTTAACAACCAAGGTTGAAGCAGCAACCGGATCTTGTTCCAATACGTTTTTAATGGAGATTCCATATTCGGTTTCCGTTCCAATAATTATTGGTGTATCCGTTGAGCTAGAGATACGCACCACCTTTTATTGTATTTGGTTCCCTTTTGGGATGATCGGATTCATTATCGATTAATGCTCGGATATTAACAATCCGTTCACCTTTTCGCCCAGAAATTTTCGCCCAATCATCAGGATTAGTAGTGTTTGGCAAATCTTCATTTTCTTTATATTCTTCGCGGATGGCAACTCTTAAATCTTCAAGGGAAATTCCTTTTTCATTAGCATCATCTGCTATGATCCGTTTAATTGCAAATTTTTTAGCACGTGCGACAATGTTTTCAATCATTGCCCCGCTGATAAAATCTTTGAAATACAGCGTTTCGCGTTCTCCGCGTGCGTAAGTAACTTCAATGAACTTATTCTCACTGCTATCGGAGAACATTTCATCGGTTGCATCGGAAACCATACTCTTGATAGCTTCATCTACGTCATTATCAAATCGTTCTAATTCAGAGGGCGCAATTGGCAGATTAGCATTCATGTATTTACTAAAAATGTCCTTCGCACCTTCGGCGTTGGGGCGATCAATCTTAATTTTGATATCAAGCCTACCAGGGCGGAGGACTGCTGGGTCAAGCAAGTCCTGTCGATTACTCGCACCAACGACAATGACGTCTTTTAAGCCTTCAACACCATCAATCTCAGCTAGAAATGTCGGAACTACTGTTGATTCCATATCAGATGATATTCCCATCCCCCTCGAACGGAAAAGCGAATCCATTTCGTCGAAGAAGATAACCACCGGAAACCCATCTCTCGCTTTTTCGCGAGCTTTTTGGAAAACCTCGCGAATTTTTCGCTCAGTTTCACCGACGTACTTATTGAGAAGTTCAGGTCCCTTAACATTGATGAAATATCCTTTAATACCCTCTTTACCTGTCNTTTTTTGGATTTGTTTCGCTAGGCTATTTGCTATCGCTTTGGCTACTAAGGTTTTCCCACACCCAGGTGGACCATAGAGCAAAACGCCTTTGGGAGGTGTCAGGTCGAATTCCTGATACTCCCTGGGGTAAAGATAGGGAGTTTCGATAACGTCACGGATNTCCTCAATCTGCCCATCTAACCCTCCGACGTCCCCATAGGTTATATCTGGCACTTCTTCCAGCATAAGATCTTCTACTTCAACTTTCGGTAGCTTTTCCATCAGCATGCCTGTTGCCGGATTGAGTAGAACTGAATCNCCAAATTTCAAACTCCGTGAATCCGTCAACTCCGATAGTTCTACGACTCGTTCCTCATCTGCTCGCATAACTACAATGGCACGTTCCTCATCAAGGACTTCCTTAAGCTTAACTACTTCACCACGTTTATCAAATTCTCTCACTGCAACAACATTGAAGACTCCATTAACAATGACTTCCTGACCTCTTCGCATCTTATCTAAATTAATCTGTGGATCAGCGTTNACCTTCCACCTTTTACCTGAAAGATCGATGTCAACAGTACCATCGCTATTCTTCTGCAAGAAAATCCCATAGTTGTTGGGTGGAGCACTTAACTGCTCNACTTTTTCTTTTAATTCCTCAAGTCTTTCCTTTGCTTCTCGAAGTGTTCCTGTCAGTTTTCTGTTTCGACGATGTGCCTGCATTAACTCGCGTGTCATCTCNTAAAGCCGATCTTCAGAATCATCAGATGACGCCGAGTTCATACGTCTCCTCAGATTGTCAATTTCGTTTTCCAGAGACTCAATCGCATATTGCTGCTCACGAATGAGATCTTCTTGGGATTTCTCTATGGATTCCATTTCTATGGATTCCATTTCCAAATTTCCGGTTTTAGTTCCACCGCTAGACATCTGTTTTCGCACCCCCTTGATTTACGAATTTCCTAGCATTACAGGAAAGCCCATAATCCATTAGGTAGTTTATAATCATTAAAAATCCAGTAGCAAATTTGGTAGCACTACGTTGCGATTTCGGTAGGAGTTGCTTGGCTATCCAGAATAGGGAATCAATAACAGGAAAACAAAAAATAAGCCAAGAAATTTCATTTAAGATAAGAACCATCTGGGGCTAAATGCCGCTGGATACAAACTTTGAAACTCCTATCGAAACCTAGAGATAACACTCTATAGATAGGACAACATCTTACCTTACTGAAACTAGTATAATCCATGCTTTTTACAAGGAGCTGAAAAATTGCTAGATTATAGCATTGAGGTGCAGTTGTGTCAAGGCAAAACACTTGAGAACTCAATATATTCAAGGTTTCAAGGGAATGAAAAATGGCAAGCGGAATGAAGGAATATAATATACTTAGAACCCGCTAAAATCAGATCGGTTTCAGCAGAAGTTTAATCATGGGAAATTAAAGATAATGTATTCTAAATCTAGAAATTGACAATTGTAATCTAGCACTCAATTGCCAATACTATGCAACCAAATCAAAGGTCGGCTTCAAAATCTACCGTTTAGCCAAGATTTGAAAACCTTTACCTTATCTGCTGAATGGTTGTCTCTAACCGACAATAAAGCCGATTCAGCAGATTAAAGTATCTAAATCGTCCCAGCAACCGTCG
>NZUQ01000059.1 GCA_002697225.1 Candidatus Poribacteria bacterium | reverse complement strand
GCATTGGCACACATATTCACGGCAATGGAGCAAATATCGACAATTACGAAACGATGGATCAGCGGTTACTAGTCCCAAGTACCTGCTTTTCGATTGAGCCTGGCATTTACCTTAACGATTTTGGCGTTCGTACAGAGATTGATGTTTTTTTAGCTTATCAAGGGAAAGGCGGCGCAAAAGTGACAACCGTCCCAGTTCAAAATCAGATATTGAGGCTGCTGTAACTTGATAATTTCGACGCTTTAAATCAACCATAATATTGTTAAAAAACGTTTGACAACTAATCATCCACTGTAACGGGTTTAAATCACCAGACTCAACCAAGCTAGCCACACCAAGTCTATAGACTAAGTAACATTTATTCCCCCGAATGTGTTTTTGGGGTACAAGGGTTTTAGCTGGATCATCCCGAGAGTTTCCATCCACCTCAAAGATCCAAAAAAAAGGGTCTTCGTTATGGCCAAGATAACTAATTTCTACATCAATTCTGTGTGGTTGATCAGAAGATATGTTGAAAACGCCAAATCCACGCCTCAAAATTTGCGGATAAATTGAGCAAATAAAAACCTGCTCGAAACCACGCGGTTGTTGGGCTGCGTTGACACACTCCAACAAACTTTCCGATTCCACAGTTTTTAAACCCAAGCACACTTTTCCGAACACCGCGTTGCGAAGATCTATTATTTCAATGGGGACATCCTGATCCAATAAAGTGAGGCGCTCAACAAGTTTTCGCACTCTTTTACGTTTGATGGAGCTGTGCCAGAATAACCAATGACCAAATTGCTTCCAAATCTGGACACTCAGCAACCTCTTAAGTGACAATTGCTTTAATTTTCCAACCAGCATTTTTATGCGACTATTAGTCGCAACTGCAGCTATATTTCTCAAGACTTCATCCAAATAAACCCAATTGAGACCCGATACTCTCACTACTGTTTTCTTCTTGCCTATTTTGCGCTACGTATGCTAGAATAGGCTCCGTTTTAGCCGGAGTGGTGAAATTGGTAGACGCGCTGGATTCAAAATCCAGTGGGCCTTGGCCCGTGTCGGTTCGAGTCCGACCTTCGGCATCAGAGACTCCCCCAAACGACATTGCTTCTCAGTGNGGAGTTTGTGCCAGCCTGAATTTACTCGAATTGTTCGAGCAGCTCGCCAGCTTCTTGTCCCTCTCTCGTACCCGGGTACTTCTCTACTAATTGCCGTAAAATTTTGTAAATATGGCTATCTGGGGACTCTTGCTCCAGTTGAAAATGGGCTAATTTCAGCATAGTCTCCGGGACCATTATTCCATTTGGTACAAGTTCGATAATACGTTGTAGGGACTCAATAGCCTGTTCAAAATCCTCCGTCTTCCTGTATGCTTCCGCGAGACGTTGATATGATTGAAGCTTTATTTGCAAATCATGGTAATCNTCAACCAGTCGTGTATTGGCAAAAATGGCCTGCTCCCAATCCTCTGTTCGTGATGCAATCTCGGCTAAAATCCGAAGAGAATAAACAGCCTCAGAAGGATACTTGGCTTGGTTGACTTTTCGACGCAAACCCAATTTTAGTTCTGAAAGTTTACCACGCNCTTCTATCTCAGTGATTATACCCTCCCCAAAATTCATCATTCGGTNAAATGCCTGCTGCTGAATTTCCGGATTNGGATTAGNAGTAACAAGATAGACCAGAAAATCNACGGCTTTCTCCNTCTGATTCATCTGCCAATACAGCTCCAGCAAACGCATCATAGCTTCTTGTCCTTGGTGAGTTTGCGAATACTTTTCGGCAAGTTGTTTGAGGACAAATTCTGCTTTTTCAAAATCTCGATTTTGATCATGGAGACTAGCAATCTCCATATGAGCTTCTACAACAAAATGGTCTGGATANGTATCTTTAACCAACCGATCAAGCATTTCGATTGCGTGCTTATACTTTCCCAACTGTCNATAACATTCGGCAGCATCTCGGATAGCCCACCTCGCTTCATCAACCCCACGGAACTCCGCAGCTGTTGTGAATGCTTCAATTGCCCCTTGAAGATCTCCTTGCTGTCTATGTATATTCCCCTTAATCCGCANAGTATGAAGAATTNCAGAGTGCATAGGCGCTAATACTACAGCTTGATCACAGACCTCTAGNGCAAGGTCAAATTNCCNCATNCTGCGGTAAGTATCAGCCAAATGGACNAGTACATCAACTCGACGTGGATANACTTCCTGCANCCACAATAAGANAGCTAAAGATTTGTCCAGCTTGTCTTGCTCACGATAACGCTCACTAAGACGAATTGGGCTATGCATCGCCAACTCATGGAGNGGATAATTTTCCACCAAAAAATCAATTCGTCTTTGTGCTGACTCATATCGATCACGCTGCAGATCGGTATCAATTGCAATACCTAAAGCTTCAATTGGATGATAGTCACCAACCAGTTTGGTAATAATTTCATCGACGATCTCATCGACTTTCTCGTAATCATGCTTTTCCACCATATNACGAAGTTGCCAAAGCATGATCTCTGCACGTTCTCGTGGATGTGAAGTTTGCGCTTTCNNCCGTTCACGGATTGCCNGAGCCTGTNNGACNTCNCCAATAGNCTCATAAACNTCGCTNAGNTTCATCAATGCCCATTTTGCTTCCCANCGCCAAGGATCATANGCCNNNAANCGNTTACANTCGTCAATGACAATATCAAATTNCCNTTGACGAAATAACTCNTCGATCTCTTCNATTGGCCGTGANACAAAATCNTCNTCCTCANNNANCTGTNNNTCTGNNANCNNNTCTNGCGCNGACAGAAACAGAAAAGGTANANATANAAACATAACGCTAAAGAGANATAGNNNAGGAANACTTTTCATTANTNTTNNANCCNANGAGATTTNANTTNGGCAAGTGATTACNNCGNNTGAAGNGACAAATTNCCNGCNAGCGTCAAGCGNTTTTGCTGGGTAAAGGTTCGNGGNCGNGTAAATCCTTCACCAGTTGGNCCAGCAATTGTCATGGCAAGAAANCCCTCACCACCAAATCCAGCCCCAGCNGCAGANGGCGCATTGGCAACCAANACAGAGACATTTAAGGCCTTAGCATATTGTGTCACCCTTGACATNANGTTGGTATGAATCATNGCAGTGTGNTTACGNTTTCCCTCTGANGCNAGTGCNCCTTTAACCGCATCATCAAAACTTTGAACTCGCACCACTGGNAGAAGAGGCATCAAATATTCATCANTAACAAAAATGTGATCTTNGTCCACCTCCGCAACNATANCNACNACATTTGCAGGNGCNTNAATCTTAGCAGCATTCAGAATTACCGTCGCATCTTTACCAATAAAGTCCTTTTCTGCCCCATCCTTAAGTAGTGTTTCAAGAGATCGGAGTTCATTTGCACTAAGNANGTANCCCCCACTCNGNTTNANNTCTTGCATGACATCATTNGCNACAGAGTCAACAACGAAAAGCGATTTTTCACCGATACANAGNAGATTATTATCAAANCTNGCACCTTCAATAACATCCTNGGCTGCTNTNGCNANATCCGCAGATTCATCAATCACAACTGGAGGATTCCCAGGACCTGCTGTAATGGACTTCTTGCCACTNGTCAATGCAGCCTTAACAACACTTTTTCCTCCAGTTGCCACTACCATNGCAACATCATNGTGATCCATTATCTCTTTTGCTGTACGAAGCGTTGCATTTTGCACAGCAGTNAANANATTGGAGGGACCACTAACACTCACAATAGCATCNTTAATTATACGCATAGTTTCGATCGTACANTTTTGCGCATTTGGGTGTGGACTGAAAACAATTGAATTCCCCGCAGCAATCATAATAATTGCATGATTAATAACAGTTGAAGTTGGGTTGGTCGTTGGAGTAATGGAGTTAATTACACCAAACGGTACATATTCTATTAAGAGCGTGCCATTATCCCCAGTTATCGCCTCAGAAATAAGATCCTCCATACCAAACGACATATTAGCCGCTCCCTCGTTTTTCTGACGTTTATGATCTACGACCCCCATTCCCGTATCTTCAACTGCAAGTTGAGCCAAAGCAAGGGCATTGTCAAGCCCAGCTTGCCGGATGGCCCCAACGAGCTCCTCCCGTTTTGGCCTTCCAAGTTGCATTAACTCAGCTTGCGCTGTTTTCGCCGCTGCTACCGCCTGATCGACTGTTGAAAAAACGACTGTCCCGGAAGGCAGCAACGTTTTAGAATCAACGCTTTTGTCCCGCGGCACACTTTGGCCACGGATATTTTGCACAACTTGCGAGACAATCGCTTCAATTTGCGCCTCTGTTATTTCTGCCATCTAGTCCTCCTAAGAACGACAAGTCAAAAATGATCAAAACTATCTTCAACCAAATACTATGGTAGAATTTGGACCATCAACCTGTTATTCACTCAGGATCGCCTCAACTTCTGTATGTGGGCGAGGAATAACATGGACAGAAACCAGTTCACCGACAGTACGTGCAGCTTCGGCACCAGCTTCAGTCGCAGCTTGAACCGCACCTACATCACCACGTACCATAACAGTAACCAATCCACCACCAACCTGCTCCTTACCCACAAGCGTAACTGGTGCAGCTTTAACCATCGCATCAGCCGCATTGATCGAGCCAACAAGTCCGCGTGTCTCAATTAATCCCAATGCTTCTCCAGCCATATTTCACATCTCCCTAATCAAATATTGATATTATTCTAAAATTTTGCCATTTGAATTGGCAATTAAGTCCAATTTAATGTACTGCAGGAACTCCCAATCTTACCATTTCGATGGGCAGAAGATCCATAAAAATCAACTATCTTTTCACCTGTTGCGATAAGGCACGAAAATACTTCTGGATCTGATCGCGATACTGTGGGGGAATCTCTGTAAACTGACCTGACCGCATACCTGACTGCATCTGCTGGATAACTTGCAATAATTTAGAATCTAGATCTGAAGCAGATCTACTAATCCTGTTTGACTTAGCCGTTTCGCCTTTCCGCTTCTTACCAACTTCCTTTTTACGCAACGATTTCGAACTGTCAAGCAGACGCGTCAGGATCTCTTCCTGTTTATCAATTACTTTTTGATCTAACTTCCCGTTTTTCAGTTCACCTTCAACCCGCTTCATTTCTTCAGAAATAGGCCGCAAGTCGCCAAGGACCTCAGATAGATTTCCCATCAATTTTGCCAGCCGTTCGGTGGCTTCTCGGATCATCTGTTGTTCTTGTGCTAACCGTTCAAGCACTTGCTGCATATTAGGTGTCTGACCTTGCCGACGCATCTGTTGGTGAAGTTGTTGCGCAAATTCATTTAAATTCCTCTGGTTTTCGGATAGTTGTTGTAACTGCTCCAACATCTGATCTAAGCCAGACGAAGACATTGACATTTGCTGATTCATCTGATTCATTGTCTCGAGTAAATCAAAAACAACCTGATTTAAGCTGGAAAGCCCCTGTTTTTGGATCGGAGTTGCCAAACTCGGCTTTCGATCTTCCAGAGCTTTTGCCGATCGAGTTAGTTGATCGCTGGCACCATTGAGCTGCCAGACAATCTGTGGATCTATGCCCATCTGCTGTTTGCTCAACTCCCATAGTTGACTCGCCAGCAGATCAATCCCTTGTGCAACATGAATTTCGCTTGCGGCTAAATTTTGTAGCAGTAATACCTCACCATCAATGTAATCACCACGCCCAGACCGTAGGATGTTGTTGGTCGCATCAGAAGCTTCCTCGTGTGTTCGAGAGAGATACAACCCCGTCCTAACGGCTGTTCGGATTTCTGCCAACGCCTGATCCGCGTTTGCTCCTTGCATAAATTCCATCGCATTATCAAGTCCCTGATGAAGCTCCGACAGCCCTCGTATAGCTTCACGACTCGATTGCTGGGCTTCTGATAACTGGGATTGTCGTAGTTGAGAACTTGTCTGGATGATTTTCTCAGCAATTCCTTGATCTTTTGAAAACTGGCTTAGACGTTGAACTTCATCTCCAATCCGCTTCAAATTTGGTTGTGCTGACATCTCTCTACCAACCTGATCTAGCTTCGTCTGCAATTCCGACAATCCGGACTCAATTTTTTCCTCACGTGCGGCCAGATTTTTGCTTTCCTTGGAAACCTGACGTTTGGTTATCCGATCGATCTGCTCATTAACTCGTTTTTGTCGTTGAACCAAATCATCGGCCTGCTTCACTGCAGCTTCTAGCTTCTGTTGCAGAATTAACTGTTTGTATAACGATGTCAGCCGATCCAGCTGTTGCATAAACTGTTCCTGACTCACACTTGCTTCTTCAAGACGACGTTCCTGATTCAACAATTGTTGTTCACGCAGAACTTCTGACAATTTTTCAAGTACTTCTTTGTGTTCATCTGAGAGCGCCTGATCCATTAACTGCTGCAGTTCTTGATACTTCTCAACGGTCTCTTGGTTGAGGAGCTGCTGGTCTTCTATTTGATTAGCGAATTCTTTAACTTCCTCAATTCGATCTTTTACCCCACGTTCAATCTGTTTCTGATTTTCAATGAGTTGTTTAATTAATTTCTCATCTTTGACAGTCAGTTCCTGGTGCTTCTTAATTTTATCGATCAACTCCTCCACGGCTGATTCAGCTTCAAATTGTTGATCAAAAATAGCTTCAAGCCCTCGGACACCAGCTTCCTGTTCAGACTCAAGTTCACCGAAGATTTCTGCCAACGAGGGAAAACGGATAGTAAAACTAGCAGATTTCCCGACACGCCCAATTACATCAATTGCTTCAGCATGATAGGAAACCATATCCCCCGGAAAGATGTTGAGCAAGTCAACATCCCAAAAAAATTCGGTAGTTACACTAGGCAAAGACGAGACCAAATCTTTTATTGGCATCACCGGTTCACCTCGATCCTGTCCTTCAACACGATACACAATTTGAACCAACCTAACACCATAATCATCAACTGCTGACGTTTTCAGACCTACCATCATTGAATCATCCAGGACAACATCCTTACCAGGTACAAGAACCTCAATTCTCGGTGCCTGATCCTCAATAGCGTTGATGGTGTAACGAATTGGATCTGAATTGACTACACCATCAGAACCGATCAATTCAAGGTAATACTCCTCACTTCTCTGAACGATGAAATCACCTGTGATAGAAGTTTTATCTGTAACCTTCAAAAGAACCGGGGCAGATTCGCCAAAGACCAATTTGGCATGTGCAATTGGTTTACTGCCACTTCCTTCAAAAGCAACCCGTGTACCTATTAAGGTGTTCACATTACCAAAATTTTCCTCAAGCAACTCAGGCGACAACTGCGTATACATTGGAAAATTAAGTTTCAATTGAAATCGGTTGAGAGCGGGTTCACGCATAACCTCAACCTGAAACATGTCGGATCGTATCCCCTCTGAAGCAATATAATATTCAAGAGATTGAGTAACATTTTTGATCTCGCAATGATAAGCAACTTCATTGATTGACCTAAACATGTTTAGGTCGTGCCAAGCACCGTTTTTTGATCGGTAAAAAACATTGGCCGGAGCACCAAGGGTTCCTGTGACTTTGGCCGAAAAACCCACGTCAGTCCCAGATTCAACTAAAATATCCCCAGGTTCAACATCCAAAATCTTGGCTACAATCGCATTAATTGGATTCTTGGGTATCTCTTCAAATGCCAGTGCAAAGTCCTTAATTGAATTTGGGAAGATCCAAGTTGTGATTATAAATAAAAGCACAGCAAACAGGCTGAGCACCCCGTTTCTTTTGTGAAGTGAAAATTCGCTTTGGAAAACACGTCTCAGGTCAATTTTGCCAAGCGAATAGTATGCCTGCCAAATCAGTTTTTCAATAAACACTATTGAATAACCGAATCGATTTCTTTCAATCTCAGACCTCAATTGCACAGCACTTGAAATACAATTCTTAATTTCAGGATGGCTAGCTTCAATATATGCCGATACTCGTCGGTATCCAAGTTTGAGGAATAACGAACGGACAAGGTGGAGATATCCAAACCCAATACAAATACCGACAACAATTACAACCAACCCCATTCTCACCAAACGAGGCAAAGGAACCACTTGATCAATTAACAAGGCAATTGAAAATGAGATGATAATTACCGACAACCAACACAAGAAATTTTGAGAAAAGGTCAGCAATCGCCATTGAACCAAAATCGAGCGCAATCGAGCAAGAACCGTTTGATAAGCTTCATCAATGCCACTTAACGAATCTGGATTTCTGATCATATTATATAATCTCTGTTAATGAGTCAAAGCATAAACCGAGATGTTAATAGCCATTTTGGCAGCTAGTTCGCGGAGAGTTGGTGAATCGTCGGGATGGATCTTTTGATCCTCAAGGCCATCGCCAATGTCGGCACTATAAGCATAAAAAACCACCATTCGGCCTTCATGAAACACCCCAAATCCCTGAGCCGGTTCGCCATCATGCTCATGGATTTTAGGCAATCCTGACAAATCATAGAAACAATGATAGATATCGTGGTTATTTGGAATCGGCTCCAAGTTCCGGTCTGGAAAGACACGTTTCATCTCACGCCGAAAACTTTTGTCAAGACCATAATCATCATTAACAAACATGAAACCGCCACGCATCAAATATGAGCGGAGCAACTCTACCTCTTTNNCACTGAATCGGACATTTCCGTGACCAACCAAATATAGAAACGGATACTGATACAAATCGCGATCAGTTAGTTTGATGATAATACGATCACGGGCTGTTTCAATCCCAACTCGCGATCTTAAAAACTTTAGCCAAGTGGATACCGCCGTTTGATCACCGTACCAATCTCCACCACCACCATACCGAATTTGNGCGACAACGAATTTCTCACCAATTCCGTATGTTAATCCAATTAAAATAAGGGAAAAGATTACAGGCAGGAAGATTGCTTTCAGGCGGATAACGTATCCTAAAACATCAGCGTTGAAAGTTATTGGTTGAACTCCTATGTCGTCTAACAACTCGCATAACCGAATCACACAACCATTTCAATAAAACCAACAAACCAATTAACAAACAAAACAAAATGATGTAAATGACTGCCAATTGTAACCAGTTGGTGACGACCTCGATGCCTAAAATACCACCGAAAAGATAATAAAGTGCGAGGTAACCAATACCAGTCACAACAAAGCCAATGGTTATCTTCTTCAGTTTTTCACCTCAATTCACTCTAATAAGTTTTTCTTGAAAGAAGCCGTAATTTCGGGGATGCTTACCTCACAAGCGAAACGCTCAATCGACGAGGCCCCCACAAAGCCAACACAACTCGTGTGCTTGGTAATATAATCAGCGTCATCTGCAGTAGCAATCGGACCTCCATGCGACAAACAAATCACATCTTCTCTGACTGTGAAGGCCGCATCACAAATGGCTTGCACGAGAGGAATAGCCCCTTCAAGTGTAAAAGCAGTGTCTGCCCCAATTGTACCACCAACAGTCGTATTCATGTGGGCAATAATAACGTCTGCGCCCGCTTTAGCCATTTCGATGGACTCGCTAGGATCAAAGACGTAGACTATAGTGAAAAGATCCATATCGTTAGCGATTCCAACCATTTCAACTTCCTTGTAAAAACCCATACCGGTCTCTTCAAGTGTGGTACGGAACTTCCCATCTATGACACCAACAGTCGGAAAATTGTTAATTCCGTCAAAACCAAGATCTCTTACCTGCTTCAAAAAATTGCTCATCCGNCGGGTTGGGTCAGTACCATTCACACCTGCAATTACAGGAACTTCCTGAACCACAGGAAGAACTTCATGCTCCCCCATCTCCATAACGATCGCATTCGCGTCACCATAAGCCAATAGACCTGCGCATGAACCAAATCCAGACATGCGATAACGCCCCGAATTGTAAATCACAATGAGATCAGCACCACCACGTTCAGCAAATTTGGCAGTAATTCCAGTACCAGCACCGACAGCGAGTAATGGTTCCTTCTTATCAAGATTAGCATGCAATCGCTTTAAAACTTCCTGACGAGTGTAATCTGGCATAATCCCCTCTTTACAGCAGATATCAAAAATACTGCGCACCAGTTGAACTAAGACTAGGATCGGTGGAATGCCCAATTCAAGAGCATTTGGTAATTTATTCTAGCACATCACTAGGTACCTGTCTAGCCAAACTCATACTCTCAATAGAAGACCTGAATACTACTTTAATCAAACAAAAAAAAATGTTATAATTACCTTTCATCGCACGTAAACTCAAATAAAATAATAACTGATTGAGAAAAATTAAATTGTTAAATCAAACAAAAGATAAAAAGCCAACAGCAGAAGAGATTCAAAAAGAATTCGAAGAATTCATTAAACAAAAATACGGAGGAACAGTTCGCTTTGTCCAACAGCCATCCTCAAACATAGAGTTGAACGAACAAGACACCCAAAAACAAACAAAAACTATTGATCTCAAATTCGACCTCAAACCAAAAGAAGTCAAGCAATATCTAGATAGATACGTAATCAAGCAGCACGAGGCCAAGAAAGCACTCGCCATTGCCGTCTGCGACCATTACAATCACGTTCGCAAATGTCACGAAAACCCAAAGCTGCTTGAAACCGATTACTCAAAACAGAACATTATTGTTCTAGGTTCAACAGGTGTTGGTAAAACTTACATGATACGCCACATTGCTAAGCTAATTGGTGTTCCGTTTGTAAAAGCCGATGCAACGCGTTTCAGTGAAACTGGTTATGTTGGTGCAAATGTGGAGGACTTAATACGAGATCTTGTCACTCAAGCGGATGGCAATCTTGAGCTAGCACAATATGGTATTGTGTATATTGATGAAGCCGACAAGCTAGCGACTCCCCCCAACATCATAGGGCGCGATATCAGCGGCCGTGGGGTACAATTCGGTCTGCTTAAGCTAATGGAAGAAACAGATGTCGACCTGAGATCCAGCTCTGACCCAGCAGCTCAAGTGAAAGTTGCTATAGAATTCCAGCAGAAAGGCGAAATTGAAGAACAAATAATTAACACTCGGCATATTCTTTTTATTATGAGTGGTGCCTTCAACGAACTGAGTGATATTATTGAAAAGCGACTCAACTGGAAATCTATTGGTTTCAGTATGGAAGACAGAAACCAACAGAGATCAACCGACTTGCTGAACCAGATTACGCCACAGGATTTTATCGATTTCGGTTTTGAGCCGGAATTCATTGGACGAATACCTATCCACGTTGCCTGTGAAGATCTTGAAGCGGAAGATTTGTATTATATCTTAAAAAATTCAGAAGGATCAATTATCAAGCAGTATGAACAATCCTTCCAAGCATACAATGTTGAAGCTATGTTCTCAGACGCATCTTTGCACCAAATTGCCGTCCTCGCACACCACCAGCAAACAGGGGCGAGGGCACTGATGACCGTTTGTGAGAAGGTTTTGCGTGACTATAAATTCGAGCTACCATCATCACCAATCAAAGAATTTTCGGTTACAAAAGAGATGGTCAATGATCCAAAAGCTGAACTTGAGAAAATCATGACAAATCAAGAATACAATTCGCGCCTCGTTTTTCAGGAACGAATTCGGCGTTACGAAGAGGACTTCCAAGAAAAACACAAAATGAAAATCCAGTTTGATCAAGACGCGACAGAAATGATATACGAACGATTCATTCGCAATCAAAGGGACCCACAAAAGATCTGTGACGAAATTCTAGAAAGTTATCAACATGGCCTCAGCTTGATAAAACAAAATACCGGTAAATCAGATTTCACCTTCACCAAATCGGTCGTTGAAAACCCAGATGAGGTACTAGAAGAATGGATCAGAGAATCCTATAACGAGAAATCAAAAGAAAGTCGCGAATAAACTGAAATTATTGTCAACCAGTCAACACGCACTTTCGTTTTTCAGCTTAGTACCGACAGTGTTTGATTTCAGTAAACCTACATGAACAATTTCAGCATATAAAAAAACGGTTTATAAATGGATATCCTTGAAGACGAAATATTGGTTACAAAGCTCCAGTTAGGTGACCAAGATGCGTTTGATGAGTTAATGCGACGCTATAAACACAGAATTTATGCATATATTCTCCGATCCGTCAAAAACTATGAAGACGCAGAGGAATTAACCATTGAGGTGTTTTTCAAAGTGTATCGAGCTCTCCACAAATGGAAACCTCAAGCGAAGTTTTCCACGTGGCTTTACAAAATTGCCTATAACGTTTCAATCGATCACCACCGGTCGAAAAAACGCCAGATAACCCATTCATTAGATAATAACCTATTGTCTATAGATGAACCAACAGCCAAAGACCTCGGAAGTGATCCGGAAAAACTCATTGTCGAGAAAGATCGACATCGCGTTATCAATCAAGCTGTTGACCACCTTTCTCAAAATCAGAAAAAGGTCTTTCTAATGAATCGTTACGACGGGTTACAAATCAAGGAAATCGCAGAAATTCTTGGAATCGCAGAGGGCACTGTCAAAATTCATCTGCATCGTGCGATCAAGAAACTCAGGGTATTATTGCAACCTTTTCGGGAAAACAGCGAAATTTAGTATCATTAAGAAAATGCGTTGGAGGAATTTGCTGAATGGCTAAATCTAAATACTGGAAGTCATTATGCGTTGACTATGTTTGTAACACAATCAAAGACGAAAATCTTATAGCCGACGTTGAAACATATCTTCAAAATCATCCAGACGTTCGANATGAAATAGANGCACTAAAGAAAACATTAACAACTACTGATCCAATTGGACAAATCAACTTACCAGATAAAATCCTAGATGATCTCGAAATCAAAGTATACAAACGACTAGCCTCCGATGAATCTTCACAGAAACTATCGGTTTTTCCATATATAGCTGACACTGTTTCCGCTAGGACTCTATGGATACAAGGAGGTCTCTTGGCAGTCACGCTACTCGTCTTGGGTTTGGCTTTAACACCATTCTTCGTAAACCCTATTCGTTCTAAAGATTCAATTTCTGGGGTATCAACTGACCCCCCATCCATTTTCCTAACCACTCAACAGAAAAGAATGGAACAATATCGACAACAAGAAATCCAACGCCACTTTGAGGAAGCAATTGAAGCTAAACATCTCAGAAACGATAATTGGTCAACAACCAGTCAATTCCGGCTACTACGCGAGAATGCAAAAGGCACGGGTTGGGCNGAAATTATAGACCAACAAATCCAAGTCGCACAAGCATCCTTTAATAAAGGGTTCTAAGGATTCACCTCGATTAATTAACGATATCCCGGTCGGAAGACTACAAAACCGAAAAATGTGTGTTTTGCAGATTCGTCAGCTTGTAATTTTGCTGTTTCTCCTTGCCCCACCCGCTTTCAGTGCCGAAACCGTTGATCTGAATAGCCTGATTCAATCTGGAAACTACGAACAAGCAATCAGTAACCTGCAGAAATTAGCGCATGATAGCAATGATGCAGAAAATCTCAGCGGCATTTATCATCAGCTCGGCGAAATATACTATCAATACACACACAACTATTCTAAAGCGATCACCGTCTATGATCAAATACTCCGACTAAATCCCACGAAGTTTTCTACAGAAGATCTTTATCTGGCAATCCTTAAAAAGGGCGACGCTTATTGCAGGATGAATTTGTACGATAACGCCATTGAATCCTACCAATATCTTGTCAACCTTACCAACCCAGAACATTTNGCGTACCAAACCGGACGCAAAAAAATCAGCAACATACAAAGTGCAATCAAAAAATTAAATCAACTTCAGCTTATTATAGCCAATTACCCTAACACATCAATAGCAATTGAAGCAAAGTTTCAGATCTCCGAACTGTATCGCCAACAATCTCAGCTTAACCAACCACATAAGGCGATAGCACTATACGAAGCGCTTTTGAATCAACATCCATCGACTCGNATTTCCGCTGAAGCNCAATGGCGAATTGGCCAAATCTATCAAAAGTCGTTGAATCAGATAATNCCCACAATCAACGCATACCNGAAAGTTGATAATAAATACCCNACAAGTAACTTTGCCGCTGATGCNCTNTTCCAACTTGGACTTATTCACAAACNTAACAACCAATGCAAATTAGCAATCAAATATTTTGATCNAATAATAGAAAAACATCCTGATTTCTGGAAGATGTACGCNGTATATTATTGGATNGCCCTCTGCTACGAAGAGACAAAAAACATACGGCACACCATTAATAANCTAGAAATCTTNGTCAATATCTACCTGCCAACCACTGCCCCTGCTTACTTCGGTGAAATTGGAANGTACCATCAAACAAAAACAAAAATCGAATCTGAACTACAAGCAAAGATTGCTGAACTTAAATCGCGTCTTCANGAAACGGAATGGCNAAATATACAAGATCTTNCAAGAGACAAAGATTACGTATCTGCTCTAAAGATCNCCAAACAGTTNATTGCNAATCATCCNGATCAAAAAACCGCAGGNCTTGCCANTAAGCAACTTGAAACCATTAAATTTCACGCAGCAATTCAGAATCTCNGANCCCANGTANTACAAACANANGATNCAGAAAAAANNTCCCNAATACACTTACAAATCGGGAGAATTTACGAACNCAATTTACAAGACTACAATCAGGCACTCACGTCATATGAACNGGCAATCANAAAATCAACNGATTCANACTGGGCAGCGGAAGCTCGATACCNNAGTGCGTTAATCCTGACCTTCCATAAAAAAGCACAGACCAAAGCGATAACGGTTTACAACGAGCTAATCAATTCTCATCCTTCCTCATGGCAAGCAATGATGGCTAATTTTCAATTGGGTGAAATATATAGATCTCTTGACAAATTTGATCAAGCACTAAGAGCCTACAAGACAACAATCGCGTTTCCAGAACGAGTCCAGTATCTTGCAGATGGCTATACTGATAGCTTTGCCGATCGTGCCCATTTTCGGATTGGACGTGTACACCACCAAGACCAACGGTTCGGCCAAGCTCAAGCCACATTCAAGGAATTCATGAAAAGCCGTCCCAATTCACCTCGTCTTGCTGCTGCATATACATACCTTGCGTTTATCTTTCAAGACCAAGGGAATTACGATGAAGCAGTTCAGGCATATGATAGAGCTATCCAACTGGTTAAAAACGATAGCTCTGTTCAAGCAGAGATGATAGTTAACGAAGCAAAAGAGCTTGGATTTCATC
Organism: Candidatus Poribacteria bacterium; assembly: GCA_002697225.1. The sequence goes on along the minus strand of NZUQ01000059.1, from coordinate 21,173 downwards.
AAAAAGACGTAGAAACCCTTACCCAACAACTCATAAACCATCGAAAGAAAATTCAATAATAGAATTAGTATTCTGGTTCAATCTTGACATAAATGTGATAATAGCGATAAAATCCCTACAGAATAATTACAAGGAGAACCAAGTAAAATGATTGGAATTGCAAAGCTGAGTTTTGCACACGTGCACGCGAAAGGATATGCCAACGCCGTGCGGGAAAACCCAGAGACAAAATTGGTCGCGGTATGGGATGAAGAAGAATACGGAGGCAAACAAATTGCTGAAGAGTATGGAATACCATTTTCCACAGATTTAGACCAAATTCTCGGACGTGATGATGTGGACGCAGTAGTTGTCGACGCTGTTACGTCTGATCACCCACGAATAATGGTAGCTGCGGCCAAAGCTGGGAAACACATATTTACTGAAAAGGCCATGGCTATCACGGTTGCCGAATGTGACGAAATTATTGAGGCTGTTGAAAAATCTGGAGTTAGGTTCATGATTTCAATGCCACAACGTTGCGACTCCAGTATCCTATTTGCAAAAAAAGCGATAGATGAGGGGCTTCTTGGTAACATTACTTTCGGTCGTTTTCGAATCGCTCACTCAGCAGCACTAGATAAATGGTTCAGCGGTCCTAGTGCGTGGTTTGCAGATCCAAATCGTGCTGGCGGGGGGGCATTGTTTGATCTCGGATGTCATCCGGTTTACCGTATGCGTTGGCTGATGGGTGAACCAAAAAGAACTGTCTCCATAATGAACAACTTTACTGACAACTATCCGATCGACGATAATAGCGCTTCAGTCGTTGAATTTAAGAATAACGCCATCGGTTTAGTCGATTGCTCTTGGGTTCACAGATCCGGGCCAAATCTGACAGAAGTTTATGGAACCGAAGGATCAATTGTGATAGGACAGGGAGATCTTCAATTCCAAACACGGCAGTTATCCGAAGAAAAACAAGCAGAATATCTTGCCGACATGCCAAACCCTTTACCTTCATCGATGCAACAGTGGATCAACGCCATTTTACATGGAGAGCCAATGTCGGTTACAATTCAAGATGGGCGGGACCTGACTGAATTGATGCAAGGATTTTACATGGCAAACGAACAAGGAAAATCGATAGATTTCCCTCTGTAATTAGCAAGATAAACCCTTCAAATAAGCCAAAGAGATAGAGAAGCGGAGTTTTTTGAACAACATTTGCAACAGAATTTAGCTGCTTCCTAGCTCGGAAACTTCGGTAAANATTACTGCTTGTGTAAAGATCTAAATATNACACATTGTCAGTTAATAAACCTACCATCGCTTCTATGATGCCACNAGGGAAAACATGATTANGGTAGGAATAGTCGATTTTGACACATCACATGTTGTTGCATTTACTCAACGTATAAACCACGTTGATGTTGATTCAGAACAATGGGTCAATGGTGCGAAAGTTACCATTGGATGCCCAGGCGAATCGTTATTATCACCGGAACGAATTCCTGGGTTCACCCAACAGATGCAAAAATATGGAGTACCACTTGTCGAAACCCCTGAGGAAATAATTGGGCGAGTTGACGCTGTGATGATTGAGTCGGTTGATGGCAACGTTCATTATGATCGGACATTACCGTTTTTGGAAGCGGGGATACCAATTTTTATCGACAAGCCTTTGGCGTGTTCGCTTGAACACGCTAAGGCAATCGCAAATCTTGCCAAAGATAGGAGTGCGCCTATCTTTTCATCTTCTTCCTTGCGATACGCGCCCGAAGTAATAAAAACTCAGGAAGCCCAAGACGAGGTGGGAAAAATCTTGGGCGCAGAAGTATGTACAACCGCTACACTCCACCCAAGAAACCCAGGTTTGTTTCATTATGGCATCCACGGCGTTGAAACACTCTATGCACTAATGGGACCAGGGTGTCAATCCGTGTGGGCGACATCCAACGATGATACAGATGTCATCTCTGGACTCTGGTATGATGGTCGAATGGGTACCCTTCGAGGCATCAGAAAGGGCCACAGTGGTTTTGGTTTTACCACTTACCACGAAAAGTCGATTGTTCGTACATCAATCGACACGAACTTTATTTATAGAGAAATACTAAAGGAGATAATCAAGATGTTCGAAACTGGTGAATCGCCGATTGATATTTCCGAGAGCATTGAAATCATCGCATTTATCGAAGCCACAGCAAGATCCGCCAAAAACCATGGATCAAAGACTGAATTGGCATATACATTTGAGGGAGAATAACAAACTTGCATAGAATCGAAGTAACGACCAAACCCAACGGACACGGAAGAACTTGGCTCGAGGTAGGCAACTTTGAGGTTGATGAATTCGGTCGCCGGAACTGGGTAAAGAAAAACGTCCCTCACCAAGATCGAAATCTAAAAATCGACCGCCGACATTCGGACCGAGGAGAAACCATCGACTGGATTTTGATGATTCCCGATAATTACGATTTAACGCTCGTTAGGATTATACATGATCGGCTTAGTCCACGCGAACTAAAATTACTATGGTCTCCTAATGAGCAGGATTTTAATTACCAAGAAAAAATTAACCGTGTACACGAGCTTGCTGTAGGNAATGATGAACTCATTAGTCTCCTCAAGGATCTCCTCCCGCCACCACAACCGTAAACTCTCCNCGCGGCTGTTGGGCNGTGAATTTCTCAATCGCTTCGTTTNCTGTACCATAAAAAATCTCTTCAAATTTCTTTGTCAATTCACGAGCNATACAAACTNGCCGATCNCCTAATATCTCAANCACATCAACNAAAAACTTGATCAAACGGTGAGGNGATTCATAAAATATCATTGTTCGTTCGTCTTGGCNCAACNTAGCAAGCCTTCTTCTCCTCTTGCCAGACTTGGGCGATAAAAATCCTTCGAAGGCAAAATTATGTAACGGCATACCTGAAACTGAAGCGGCAGATATACACGCCGTTACTCCCGGAATCGAAACAANCATAATTTCCGCCTTGATTGCACCTACAACAAGAAGATAGCCTGGATCTGAAATTGTCGGAGTGCCTGCATCTGATACCAAAGCGATTGATTTCCCCAATCCNAACTTGNCAANCAAACCCTTTANCTTCGCATGTTCATTACCNTGAAAAAAGCTGGTAACCGANGTGTCAATATTGTAATGTGTAAGNAATCGGCGTGTANGTCGCGTGTCTTCCGCTGCGACAAGNTCTACCTCACTNAGTATACGAAGAGCTCTAANGGTGATATCTTCAAGATTGCCAATTGGTGTACTNACAAGGTAAAGTGTNCCGTTCGNTTGCATATTTTCGTCTTTTTAATCTCTACAACAGATTTGCATGTTCGATGATAACCTCATAATCAAGGATATTGCCTCATTCTTCGGCGTTAGTATAGCTTGCTTCCATACCACACCAATTCGAAAATTATCGGAAAACAACATTTGGAAAATAGAAATAGGCCAACGTAATTTCGCCCTAAAGCAGCACTTCATACATACTCCAATTGGTGGATGTAAATTTACTCCTTTTGAAATTGAGTNNGAAACCCTCAAGGTTCTTAAATCCNANGGTTGTAACGTACCGGAAGTCNTTTGGCAATCAGATAAAAACCAATCACTACTAATTGAATGGTGTGGTAATCAAACATTGGATGATATAGTCCAAAACCAGAGTAACTGGCAACCAATTGTCANCCAAGCCATGTTGCAATTTCATTATNTTGAGGAGGCGTTTAAAAACTCCCGAGACAACCTGACACCATACGTTTTCCCTNNCAACCAAGATAAAAAACTACAGGAAATTTTGGAGCGATGCCGAAAAACANTCTCTTACATCATCCAATCNAACAAAAAGGAACAACGTTCAAATCATGAAAAAAGGATAGACCAATGCTGGGAGAGCATATCTAATTATTTATTTTCANAACCCAAAAATTTNGGGAGTTTAGATCACAATTCACATAATATTCTGATCAACCAGCAAAAAGCNTTTTTCATCGATTTTGCTAGTATAGGCTGGAACTGGCAAGCCCAGCGATTGGTGCAATCATTCAATAGCCTAGGAGCCAAACNTCCCACAGGTAATTTTGTGAGCCTGATAAACCAAGAGATCATTGAAACATACATGGCAATCTCCGGTCAAACACAGGTGTATGATGACATAGATCTACATCATCTGCTTTTTTACCTTAGCATAATTCATAGAATTTTGCGGGCTACCTCCCAACCCGATCATCCACATAACGCCAGACTTCGTAAAGCTTGGGGAAATCTAAAAGCAAGACTAGACCAAGCCATTCATATAATCATTAAATCAAATCTAAGCAACAANGNTGNAGCAAANACAATACGACAAATCATCACTGACTGCTGGCTAACNNAAAACACTCANGAGTAGATAGAANGCCNNCTANTCCATCCTCAATTACACATTTAATATCTCCATCATACATCGCTTGTTGGTTAAGATAGAAACTTAATCAATTTCAGTNTTTGGAGGCAATACATTGATCNTCATTTGAATCTCTTTCACCTCTTTACACAAAAGAACNCTGGAATTAATTAANATGGCCATGATGAAAATTATGGGTAAAAACTCATCCGTCTCTTTGGCAACATATTCCATTTTGCCGTACTGCGGCGGAATCGAGCTATCATCCTCCCAAACCTTCATGACAGGCGGAACAAAAACAACTAACAATGCAAATATCAGTAGACAGTTGGCAATTTTAAGGCGTTTCTGAACTTGTTCTGTTGTTNGTTTCATAGACATGTTGTGCTCTTTCTCATATGCTGATCATAAACAAACTCATATCAATAGAATTTGTGGGTTAAAACGTATCAAATGTTAACTCGTTACGNATTATCATAATTTAGGTCCAAAAANTCTAAAACATTCCCATATTGTGATTTGTGGGAACACACACTGCTATCATACACGAACTAAACCTTGACATCCAATTCGCTATTTGCTAAGATTTTCCCTTGGAGTAATGGATACAAAGTCACTGAAATGCTCACAATTACAGTAATCATATCTTCCGTCTTAATTTCGATTATAATTTTGATCGGTGGTGGGCAAGAGATTTAGGTAAATCCCGGGAAAGCCCATCATNGAAATGTCGATGGTGGGCTTTTTTTATGCGTTGAAGCAGGAGTATCAAACCTATGTTTAAGGAAGTATCAACAAAACTTCATTTTCCAAAAATCGAGGAAGGNATTCTAGAGTTTTGGCAAACTGAAGATATTTTTCAAAAAAGTGTTAGAAACCGATCACTTGATCCNCCATTCGTTTTCCTAGAAGGACCACCTTTTGCCAATGCTCCACCTGGAGTACATCATGTNCTAGCACGTGTTATGAAGGATGCCATCTGTCGATACAAGACAATGACAGGACATTATGTGCAACGGAAAGCAGGTTGGGACACACACGGTCTACCTGTTGAATACCAAGTTGAGAAAAAGCTCAACATAAAAAACAAACNGGATCTTGAAGCCTATGGTGTAAAAAATTTCATCGAAAAATGCAAAGAAAATGTCTTTCAGTATGAGCAAGACTGGAGAAAAATGACCGAGAGAATTGGTTTCTGGGTTGATCTAGATGATCCATATATCACACTATCAAATAACTATATTGAAAGTGTGTGGTGGATTCTGAAACAGGCGTGGGAAAAAGACTTGCTATATCAAGGTCACAAAGTCCAACCTTACTGCTCTCGTTGCGGAACAACGCTAGCAAGTCACGAGGTTGCCCAAGGATACCAAGTTGTCAAAGANCCATCGATCTATATAAAGTTTCCAGTCAAGGACCTTGTCAATACATTTCTTCTCGTTTGGACAACAACACCTTGGACACTACCATCAAATGTAGCAGTTGTTGTTGGTGAAGATTATGATTATGTTTCTGTTGAATATCAGGGACAAGACCTTATCCTAGCTAAAGCCCTAGTCGGTAATGTTTTTGGCGAAGAAGAACAATTAAGAATTANGAAAGNNTTCAAAGGAAAAGAGCTCCTTGNTTGGGAATATGAACCACTNTTTAATTTCGNTACCCCCGAAAAAAAAGCGTATTATGTCATCNGTGGCGATTTTGTGACTCTTACAGATGGCACCGGTCTTGTCCATACTGCCCCTGCATTCGGTCAAGATGACTATGAGATGTTACTAAAGTATGAACTGCCTTTTGTGCAACTGGTTGATACTGCCGGGAAGTTCGTGGAGGCGGTTCAACCATGGGCAGGAGAATTCGTTAAAAATGCCGATCCTAAGATCATCGATAACTTAGTAAATAGAGGATTGATGCTGAAAACAGCCGAGTATGAACACGAATACCCATTTTGTTGGCGCTGTGACACACCACTATTGTACTACGCTCGAAAATCGTGGTTTATTCGAACTACCGCCATTCGGGACCAGATGCTTAAACACAACCAAGAAATCAACTGGTATCCGGAACATATCAAGGATGGTCGTTTCGGAAGATGGCTTGAAAATAACATCGATTGGGGACTAAGCCGAGAAAGATACTGGGGAACACCACTACCCGTGTGGGAATGTCAGGATTGTGAACATCATCATATCGTCGGTTCGATCCAAGAACTTAAAGAACATGGTCATAATGTGCAGGACGATATAGAACTTCATCGTCCATATATTGACAAAATTATTTTAGCCTGCCAAAAGTGTGGTGGCAAAATGTCCCGCCTCGAAGATGTAATTGACTGTTGGTTTGATTCGGGAGTGGCCCACACTGCCCAATGGCACTATCCTTTCGAAAACCAAGATATATTTGAGAAAAACTATCCTCCGGATTTCATCTCGGAGGCCATAGATCAAACGCGTGGCTGGTTCTATAGCTTACTGGTAACAGGNACCTTACTCTACGACAAACCTGCCTACAAGAACTGCTTATGTCTNGAACTAATNACNGGNGCAGATGGNCAAAANATGAGTAAAAGTCGCGGNAATACNATAGATCCATGGNAGATNCTTNATAANCAAGGNGCNGACGCCATGCGNTGGTATCTTTATACNTCTTGTCCACCATGGACNCCCCGNNCNTTCACTGTTGAATCAATNNANGANGCTCTAAAGAAATTCATGGGAACTCTCTACAACGTTTACGGGTTCTTCGTAATGTATGCTAACCTTGATNGAATTGATGTCTTGAACACTCCAGATCTCTCCGAGAGGTCAATGATGGACCAATGGTTAATCTCGAAGTTGCATTCAACTATCCAACGAGTTCAAGACGAAATGGAAAACTATCATATTACCAACGCTACACGTAGTATTGCTGAATTCGTTGATGATTTAAGCAACTGGTATGTAAGACGATCCCGCCACCGATTCTGGGGAGCGGAAATCGGATTGGATAAACAATCAGCTTATGTCACACTTCATCAAGCATTAGTAAGTGTGGCGAAATTGCTAGCACCATTTACTCCATTTATCGCTGACNCGATCTACAGAAACCTGATTTGTTCNATTGATCTGAATGCAGCAGAGAGTGTTCATTTAACTGATTTCCCTGTTATGGATGAGCACCTGATAAATGNGCAACTTGAAGAAGATATGGCNACTGTCCGTGATATTGTNGCTNGGGGNCGGGCTTTGCGAAATCAAACAGGGATCAAAATCCGTCAACCACTATCATCCCTCACAATTGAGGATAGCAAGAAAAAANCTGTTAATCGTTTAAAGGATCTTGTCATTGAGGAACTGAATATAAAAGAAATCCACTTTATTGGTCANGATAAGAGTCGATTTTACAGTTANGAAGGCAAAATCGACTTCAAAATCCTNGGTCAAAAGTATGGNAAATCTGTTCAATCAATCGCTAAAGCTGTTGAAAAAGCTGATGGTGACACTCTGATGCAGAGCATGAAGGCAAACGGAAATGTCAAGATTGAAGTTGATAGCCAATCATTTACGCTTGAGGAAGGTGAGATTCATTGGCACGGCAAGACACGTGACGGTTATGTAATTGACTTGGATAACAAGAAATTCATTGCCCTAAATACTGAACTGACGGAAGATCTAGTCCTAGAAGGATTTGCTCGAGAAATTGTAAATAAAATCCAGCAAGCTCGAAAGGAGGCAGACTTTAATGTCTCAGATCGCATCAGAATCAGTATTGAATCGACGGATATCGTTCATCAGGCTTTTGACCAATACTGTGATTACATCATCACTGAAACNTTAACNGAGGAANTNGTTACTGCTCCCAATNCAACAGCTTTTATAAAATCACAAAAAATTAATGGTCAAGACGCGACTATCAGCCTCGAACAGATATGAACGCATACTGATTAAGTTGATCTATATTCAAACATAGTTAACTATAACGTATTGTATTCTGGGGGNAAAATTAGTTAGTCAGGTTAATCGTCTTTTTGCAGCCTATAATTATTATCTATCCCAAATTTTCATTTCAGTCAAGTTTCCGAAACAACCGCCCTTCTAACTGACACAACAAAGAGGANTAACACAATGAGTCAAACATCCCTTGAATCGCAAACGACTTCAGCAGGAACGATTCAAATAGCTGACATCCCAGTACTCGAATTTGATGAAAGTAAACTAGTGTACCATCAACTATCTCAAACAGATACTTTTGAGGAAGGAAAAGGTAAACCTTTCCACGTAGACGGGATCCATCTGGCTGTTTTTCGTTATGGAAATAAGTACTATGCTGTAGACAACCGTTGCCCTCACATGGGATATCCGATGTCTGAAGGAAGCGTTAGGGATGGAGTTCTTATTTGTCACTGGCACCACTGGGAATTTGATCTCAAAACAGGTGGATGCTTTCTTACCTTTGGTGATGATCTAAAGGCTTTCCCGGTGGAAATTCGTGATGACGGATATTTATACGTCGGTATAGATCGNGGGGAAAGAGAAGCTGCTAAACAACGTGTAATAGATCGCGGCAAACGAGCGCTAATACAAGGTTTGAAAGATAGCAGTTCATTCCTAATAGCCAAAGCAATAGCGGCGCTTATTGATGCCGAAGCAGANCCAAAAGAAATCATTCAACAAGGATTATACTATGGAACCAATAAAACGGGCGATGGATGGTCATCAGGTGTAGCAATNCTAACTATCGCTGCCAACATGTGGGACGACGTCGACCCGAAAGANCATAATCTGTTTCTAGTCCATGCCTTAACACAAATTGGTCGTCGTACCTCCGGGAGTTCACGTCGACAACGCTTCCCATTTCCTAGAAGCAAAGAAGAACACGATTTGAAAACACTCAAACGCTGGTTTCGCTACTATATTGACCTCCGGGATAGGGGGGCAGCAGAGCGAATTTTAATCACCCTTCATGACAGAGGTTATTCGAGAGAAGTCATTGCCGATTTTGTCTTCACAGCAGCAACAGACTTCTATTTTACCGGTGATGGACACGCACTCGATTTTGCCAATAAGATGTTTGAAGGACTAAATTATGTAGATTGGGAAGGAGCGCATGAGATTTTGCGACCGATCGTCATTGATCTAGTCAACAGAACACGGCATGAAGAAACTTCTCGATGGGCAGATAGCGTTCCGATTCTGGAAGATATCTTCTCTCGTCTAGATAAAATCTGGGAACTTAATCAATCCAATCAAGCCTCTCTTGACATTTCAGAATTAGCTCAAACCATGCTTGGCGATTCATTCGAACCAATTGTTGAACACATTGAAGAAAAACTATGCCAAGGAGTAAAGCCAACAGAAATTTGCCGGGCGATGACCTATGCTGCAGCTATCCGAACGGTACGCTTTCATCTCAAGAATGAAGGGGATTGGCATGACGTAGCTAATATATATTCTTATGCGCATAGTCTTTATTGCGCGTTCCATCTAGCACCAAGTAAAGAATTGATACGTGGTCTGTTTCATGGTGCGGTGTTCTTAACCTATCTCCGTTGGCTGAATATGCCGGCCGCACGAATCCCGAAACCAGAACAGCATCTTGATGAGACATTCAGTTCTGCGAAGAAAATGCTAGACAGATTACAAGAATTCGCTGACTTCCAAAAAGTCTTCGAAGCAGAGATACTCGTCAACCAATATATTAAGGAAGGTCATGATATTGCTCAACTTAAACACACTATTGCTCACATCATGCTTCGTGAAGATGCAGAACTCCACATGTTCCAAGTACTTGAAGTTGCGTTCCGACACTTTGATCTATCAACCAATGCTGAGGAGAAACGAATACACCTATTGGCCGCAACNCGGTATATTACTGCCCAAAAACTGATGAAAGGCATTCTCTGGTCAACCGAGAATGCAGAGCGACTCCAGCGTGGCGAGTTACTAAGCGAACGTGAAGATGATAATTAACCCAAGCTATAACCTATAAATTGCTGCGGGCCCTGTAACGATAAGCATGATTGCCAATGCCTAACATTACAGAGATTCAAATTAGATTCGCTGATTCGAGATAACCTATGACTTTTCGTGCTGAATCTTCCAAATTAAGCACTGAAGTATCAATAATAATTTCTGGATTCNTGGGTGCTTCGTAAGGCGCATCGATTCCAGTAAAGCCCTTAATCTCACCCGATCTTGCTTTTTTATATAGTCCCTTTGGATCTCGCTTTTCACATTCTTCAATCGGACAAGCNACGTACACTTCAATGAACCTACCACCTTCAAGTAAACTCCTGACCTTCTCTCGATCTGCTCGGTAAGGTGATATAAANGCTGTTGCAGTAATAACACCTGCATCGGCAAAAAGGNTAGCAACTTCNCCAATCCGACGAATATTTTCTTCCCGATCTTCCGGAGAGAATCCTAAGTTTTTGTTGAGACCATGCCGGATATTATCTCCATCAAGAACATATGTTAGGTGCTGATTTTGATGTAAGGCGCTTGCAACTTCGTTAGCTAGTGTNGATTTCCCTGATCCAGANAATCCAGTAAACCAAATGATACAACCTTTCTGNTTAAGCAGTNGCTCTCTCGCTGCGCAATCGATTGTGGCCTGATGCCACGTAATNTTTGTAGCTTGNCTTTCTGTCATTGCTTGTAATCCCCCNAAAATTCAGTAAAANGCACAAGTGTAAACTATTGAANGGGTTAAAATCAAGTTATGTATGTAAATATACACAAANAATAACATTTTAAAAAATTGTTGCGCGATTCATTTATCTCTTTTATAATGGGGATTATCCTCCNAGNAAAATAACGACTGTAAGGATCAATTCTAGGCAATGCGGGTTAACATGAAGTATGGTCGCGGTGAGATTGGGGTTGACGTTCCCAACCCCAATCTTATTAGTGTGTTGGCATCACAGGAATTCCCGCCAATCGGGAATCCTGAACAGGCGATTTTAGACGCTCTTGAAACACCTATAGATTCACCCGCACTATCAGAAGTGGCCAAGAATCGGAAATCAGCTACCATTGTTATCTCTGATATTACACGCCCCGTTCCCAATAAACTCATTTTACCGCCGATGCTGCGGATAATTGAAGAACAGGGTGTACCACGCGAGGGAATTAGGATCTTAATCGCAACTGGTATCCATCGCCCAAACGAGGGTGATGAACTTCTAGAAATGGTTGGCAGTCATATTATAGAAAATTACCAAATTGTTAATCATTTCTCACAGAAACAGGAAACGCTAATCAACCTTGGTCAAACCCAAAACGGCACTCCAGTTTTGATTAATAGACTCTATGTTGAATCTGATCTAAAAGTTATATCAGCTCTTATTGAACCACATTTGATGGCCGGATATTCAGGTGGACGAAAAGCAATTTGTCCTGGTTTGGCAAGTATCGAAACAATGAAAATCATGCATGGCCCCCAAATCCTAGAACATCCAAAGGCTTCGGTTGGAATTCTAGAAGGTAATCCATTCCACGCTGAAGCAACAGAAATTGCCCTGATGGCTGGTGTCGATTTCAGTTTGAACGTTACAATTAACGATCGCCGTCAATTAACCGGAGTGTTTGCAGGAGATATGGTAAATGCACATCTAGCTGGTGCCAAGTTTGCCGAGAAACAAACAACGGCTACCCTCCCAGAACCAGCAGACGTAGTCATCGTATCCTGTGCAGGTTATCCATTAGACNCAACATTTTATCAAGCAATAAANGGAGTNCTTTCCGCTATTGAGGTTGTAAAAGAAGGTGGTATGGTNATCNTNGTCGCTGAATGCCAAGAAGGAATCGGTAGCGGCCCGTTCACAGACCTCATCCTAAAAACGAAAAACTTAGAACAGTTCGTCCGCAACACCTATAATCCAAAGAATTTTGTGATAGATCAATGGCAACTTGAAGAACTTGCTAAAGCCATCAGGAAAGCCAATGTTTATTTTTATTCTGATAAAATACCTTATGAACAACAACAACAACTTTTTGTTAATCCCTTAAAATCCCCTAATGAAGGGGTTGAAATAGCACTTAAAAAATATGGGAAAGACGCGAAAATTGTTGCCATTCCAGACGGTCCTTACACCTTAGCACAGGTTAAATGAATAAGAATTATATCGAAGTGAATAACGAATCATATGTATCTATTGAACTGAAGGGATACTTAGATGGGTTACGTCTAATTATAGACTCGGATGCTTCAATTGCTGAAATTGAGTTAGCTATAAAACAGCGACTAGCAAATCTGGGAGATTCCCTAACAGGTACTACGGTTAAAATCGAACAGCTAAATAGATCATTATCACCAGAGGATGTCAGTTATTTCTACTCTCTGATGCAAAGAGAATATGGTCTTGCCCCCCCATATACTGATGAAGAAATTGTTGCCTCATCTCAACTAACATCTCCATCAGCCGAACAACCAATTCGGGGAATTCCAGCAAACCCACCAAACACATCAATTTATCATGAATCTTTGTCAGAAGAAAAAGAGAAAGCGGAGCTCATTCGTCATACACTTCGTTCTGGACAAGTGGAGCGTTTTCTGGAAGGAAATATTGTTGTAATAGGAGATGTTAACCCAGGTGCTGAGGTAACAGCTTCTGGTGATATCATCATCCTCGGGAATTTACGTGGAATTGCACATGCTGGAGCTTTGGGAAATATTGCTGCAGCTGTCATCGCCATGAATATGGAACCAACACAACTTCGAATAGGTAATGTCATTACACGGCCACCCCCAAGGAAGCATCGTCGTAAACCTGCGATGGAAGTGGCACGAATAAAACAAGGTAACGTCATAGTTGAAGATTTTGAAGGATTTTAGGTATTTAAAAAAGTTGTCATAGTTAACACGTCAGTCAACTTGGAGATAATTAAATGGGTAGAGTTATTGTTATTACATCTGGAAAAGGGGGTGTTGGCAAAAGTACATGTGTTGCCAATATCGGGACAGCTCTTGCATTATCAAATAAAAAGGTTGCAGTTGTTGATGCAGACATTGGGTTACGTAACCTAGACGTAATCATGGGATTAGAGAGTCGTGTTGTCTACACATCAATGGATGTTATTGATGGCAGCAGTACCCTTGAACGCGCTCTAGTCAAGGATCGACGTGTTGAAAACCTTAAGCTCCTAGCAGCTTCCCAACGAAATAATAAGAATGATGTTGAACCGGAGCAAATGCGTGATATGTGTCTCAAACTGAAAGAAGAAAATGACTATGTGCTTGTTGATTCACCTGCAGGTATCGAGCAGGGATTTAGAAATGCCGCATCTGCCGCTGAAGAGGCCTTNGTGGTAACCACTCCAGAAGTTTCGGCGGTGAGGGATGCTGATCGGATTATTGGACTCTTACAGTCTGAAGAAATCCATAAAATCGACCTAATNATCAACCGACTCAACCCCANAATGGTAGCCAAAGGCGACATGTTAGATTCAGAAGATGTTCTTGATATTCTATCAATTAATCTGATTGGTGTANTTCCAGAGGATTCGAATATCGTGGGCTCAACAAATCGAGGCCAACCACTTATACACGANAGCAAAACCGGTGCTGCTGGAGCTTATCGGCGGATTTCTGAAAGAATAGAGGGAAAAGAAGTACCAATTCCTGAATTTAAAGTTGATGGTACATTCGCTCGCTTTTGGGGNAAATTGCTTGGGAAGCGAGATGGAGAAATCAGTTAAATGATTCAACGATTAATCCAAATACTAACACGGGCCGACAAAAGTAAAGATATTGCCAAAAGTCGTCTTAAGTTGATACTTGTTCAAGATCGACTCAGTATCAGTGAGGAAGTCATGCAAAGTCTTCAATCAGANNTNACAAAACTCTTATCGAAATATTTCACGCTTAAGACGGATGAAGTCGAAATGGATCTGGAACGCGAAGGTAATGCTTTGGCCCTCGTTGCTAACATCCCTATTCTAGGTATGAAGGAAAGGAAAAGCGAACTCAATACTACAGAAGCGCAAAAAAATGAGGAATCCAACACAAAAAAATCCAGCGAGGATCAAGAAAAAGAAGTAGTTGAAGAAAATAATTCAAACTAACTTTAAAACAACATTTTCTCAACAGCAGTGGCTATACCATCATCATCGTTCGATGTTGTAACGTAATCTGCGATGGCTTTAATCTCATCAACAGCATTTGCCATTGCAATACTGAACCCTGCTGTTTCCATCATGCTCTTGTCGTTGTAACCATCACCAAATGCCACCATACTTGAAATCGGGATTTTGAGTCGAGCCGCAAGTGCTTTCAACGCTAGACCTTTCGTCGCCTGCAGATTCATAAATTCGATGTACTCGACCTGTGTCTTTGTTACGTACAGATCCCGTCCGAACATCTCCTGCATGGTTGGAAAGAGCTGATCAATTTTCTCAGGTTCGTCAAGTATCTGTACCTTGGTAGGTTCCTGTCCGTCTAATAACAAGAAATTTTCAACCGCTGTTGCAGAAACCCCCGTTCGAAATTCATAAAGGTCACTCCATTTATTTTTTGCTCGGACATAAAGTTCATCATCCAGACAAAAATTGAGATGTAGATTTTCCTGATCAACGAAATCAATTATCTTACGAGCAAATTTTGCGGGTACAGGCGTATGATTGTATAACTTCCCCGTAGTTGCATGTTTAACCATCCCACCATTATAGGAAATAATCGGATTTGCAAGCCCAATCTGATTGCTTATAGGCAATATAGATCTGTGCATTCTACCAGAAACCAACACCACACATGTACCCTTTTCTGAGGCTTTTGCCAAAATCTGATTGTTTCGAAAGCTTACCAAATGATTGCTATTCAATAGCGTTCCATCAAGGTCTAATGCTATAAGTTGAGGACTTTCTGGTAATCCTAAAAGGGGTATATTTTGCATTTCTAGGAGACAACCTCTCACAAATAAATGTCACTTACAGACATTCATGAAATGGCTATCTGACTTTCCTGATCAAAGATATGGATGACCTGCTCCTCAAAATTGATCCACACAGATTCACCAACAAAAACTTGAAAAGATGAATGAACACGAGATTTCAAAAAAATTGGAGTGCGAGTATGATTATTTTCACCAAGCATCACGTCAATTATTTTCGTGGCGCCCAAGTACTCAACAAGATGGACTTTGGTTTCAAATTGATAACCCATTGGAGTTTTGGAGAGCGTGACATGTTCCGGGCGTATGCCAAAAATTATCTTGCCTAATTTATGTTGCGACATCATCTTTTGAGCCATTGCGTCAGACAGAATAAACGAACATTCAGTATGAAGCAACGATAATACCAATTTGCTATTTTTTGACTCTAAGACACCTTCTATGAGGTTCATTGCCGGACTTCCTATAAACTGAGCAACAAAAAGATTTTTTGGCTGATTATATATTTTTTTAGGTGGGTCAATCTGCTGAATCTCACCTTGGTGCATAACTGCAATTCGATCCGCCATTGACATGGCTTCAATCTGATCATGTGTTACAAAGACAGTCGTCGTTTCGACTTTCTTCTGTAGCCGCTTCAATTCTGATCGCATCTGAATCCTCAATTTTGCGTCCAGATTTGACATAGGTTCATCCATCAAAAAAGCTTTTGGCCGCCGAACCATCGCACGACCAAGAGCAACACGCTGCATCTCACCACCACTCAACTGTTTGGGCTTCCGATTTAATGAGGTATCAATTTGCAAAGTTTTTGCCACTTCCAACACGCGCCTCTCAATTTCTGTTTTTTCGACCTTCGAAGCCTTGAGAGGAAAAGCAATATTATCAAAAACAGTCAAATGGGGATATAAGGCATAGAATTGAAAAACAAATGAGATATTCCGATCAGCCGGGGATAAGTGATTAACAGAATTCTCGTCGATGAGAATATTACCTGCATCGACATCCTCAAGCCCAGCGATCGCACGAAGAGTCGTAGTTTTGCCGCATCCAGAAGGCCCAAGCATCACCAGAAATTCACGGTCGTAAATCTCTATGCTTATATTATTGATAGCGATTACATTACCAAAACTCTTAATAACATTTTTGAGTTCAATCTTTGCCATATCTATAGCGACATCCACGCTACTACTGCCCACATGACAAATCCAGATGTAAGTGGCATAGTCAAATTATCATCGATCCCAATCGGAACAAGCTCAAAGATAGTAGCGGCAATAGCGCCGAAGAACCCAACAACTGGCTTAATCCTAATAACAAGGATTGAAACGAAAAAACAAATTATAAAACAAGCCAAGCTTCCTTCAAAACTCTTCCCAGAAAAGATTTTTATCCTTCCCCATTTTTTTCCTATGATTGCTGCGAACAAATCCCCTAGAACCAAAAATGTTATGGAAGCAACCGCAATTTCTTGAGGGAAAAGAACAATAGATAATAAGGAACTGGCCACAAAATAAGTCGAGCCTAGTATCTTACCCTGTTTCTCATGAGAGCGTAGAATTGGTGATATGAACTTCAGAAGTAAGCTACTAAAATCAGGAAACACGTATCTCAAGATCTCAAAACATAATAAGAGCCATGTGACAAAAGCCAAAATACCAACAACAAGTTGCTTATTATCGATATAGTGATAAAGAATTGGTATCACCAAACCAATAAAGTGTGTGATTTTCCGCTGAATTTCTTTTAGCATTTAAGAAAGTGTAAGGTGGGCATTCTGAACGACATGTTTAACCCGATCAGACCAATTCCTCTGATTAGTATTATCATACTTCATCCAGATAAAGAATTCTATATTGCCTGCAGCCCCACGTATTGGGGAAAATGAAATCGCCATTACAAAAAGATTCAATTCCATGATAAATTCAATTAGCCCATGCAAAACATCGGTGTGAACCTGCGGATCACGGATAACTCCGCCCTTCTCGACCAAACCTCTTCCAACTTCAAATTGTGGTTTTACCAAAGCAAGAATATCCCCTGTTGGCTTAATGAGACCAATGATAGTAGGAATTACCTTTTTTAAAGAAATGAATGAAACATCGATAACAGCAATATCAATTGGCAAACTGAATTGAGCAAAACTAACTCGACGGATATTGGTGCGTTCAATTACATCTACACGTGAATCTTGGCGAAGTTTCCAAGCTAACTGACCATACCCTACATCAATAGCATAAACAAACTTAGCACCATTTTGTAATAGGCAATCGGTGAACCCACCAGTTGAAGCCCCGACATCAATTGCTACCATCCCATCAACAAGCAGTTCGAAGTCTCTAATTGCTTTCTCAAGTTTGATACCACCTCGTCCAACATATTTCGGTGTTTCACGGATATCAATCTCTGTGTGAAGAGGGAAGAGTTGCCCCGGTTTCAAATCCGTATTGCCACCAATACTCACTTCGCCGGCAAGGATCAGTCGCCTAGCTTTTTCTCGGCTTTCAGTTAGTCCGCGATCAGAGATTAAAACATCAAGTCTCTCTTTACTCTGGGTCTTCAACTTTTGTGGTTTTAACCTCATCACCTTTTTTAATTTTGCCGAATCCTTCAATAATACGAACTTTTGAAAGCCGATCCGTTTGAATCTCAGTAACTTCAATCATTCCAATTTTCTTGCTTAGATACCCAAGAACCTCATTAGTATCAGGATCCACAAGAGGTTCCGCAGTAATAACCTCCAATTTTTGTTGTACTGCAACATTTTGTGCTGACCCAATATTAATGTAGCATTGGTCTGGATTTTCTGGATCCGCATAAATAATTTTCCCTGCGATTTCTTTGGTTACCGGTTTTTGTAAGTTTTTGGAACCCGTGTTTAGGTTATCTGTAATTAGTTCTGGACCAATTATTTCACGCAATGCCAGTACAATTTTCTCAAGAGCTTCGTCGGTAGCTAAACCAAATAACGTCCTATCAAAAGTTGGGGAACCAAACCCAATTTTCCTCAGCAAAGCAGGATTAACAATAGGCCTCAACTTTTTCTTTTCTTCAGATTTTGGAGACTGGCCAAGACGGAATTCTGACCCTTGCTCTGTCGTGATCGCTTCAAAGGCCGCTATTTTCGCTCCGCCAAGTTGGTGCTGTTTACGGGCAGAGACCTTACGTGTTGCAATTTTTTCGCCCGAAACACCAAAAAAATCAGCATTCAAATTAACAGTTGCAAAATAAGCATAACCAACCATCTGATAACCTGTCATGTAGCCAAGAGGCATATTATGCATACTCTTACCAGCACTACCAGTACTCCCTTCAATAAGTGATCGGGACGCATTAGCTCGTACACGTTCCTGATTAAACTTTCGTACATCACCAATAATGATAACTTCGGCATTAAGTTCTTTTAACAGTTGATCTCGACTTTTTGCGCTCGACATAACAGACTTTCGCGATATTCGAAGCTTCGCCATCCCATCCATAATTTCATCCTGTGTGATGGGTTCATAAACCTGAGTTTGAGCTAACTTCCGATTGAGCAAGACTCTAAATCCAGCGCTGAGATCCCAATCTGTACGCCTCTTAGTTCCACCAAATATTTTACCAAGTATCCCTCCAGTAGGAATACATCCACAACCCGTTGGTGAATCGAACCGGCTATGATCTTCAAATGCCAAGACGACAACACGTTTTCCTCCTCCAAACCCAAGTGTCGTAATCAAGATCAAACAAAAACAAATAAAACCTCTGATTATGAATNGCATTTATTATTACCCGTTATGGAGGAATTTACCCTGTAATTCTAAATTGTTTATCGTGTTTCTGTCAAGTTAAAGCAAATGAAGCATTCTCACTAAAAACACGAGCAAATCTTGTAAAATTAGTATAGTATAGAGCTAAATTAAATAGACAAATACCGTTTTAGTTTTCAAACACTAGGTGCTAGAATTGAGTTCATTATTTTAAAACGGCTCTGATCCTAATTCGTAAACAAATATTACAATATAAGCAAAAAACTACTCAATATATGTTTAGAAATATCACTAACATTTTTTAGCTCCAAACAGACGATCAATCCTGCGTCAATCAGAGCGATATGAACCACATCTTCAAAGGCTAAGAGAAAGAGAAAAGGATAGATCGTGAAAAATGGTATTTGGTCTAATTCCTAAAAAATGACATGACTAAGTTGTGCAATATTAGGGAAATCAGGTATAATTCTAGTACAATCTCGGTCCATACAAGGTCAATAAAGAATAGGAATATGAACCCAAACATCGCAGAGTTTTTTCGCTTTTGAGCTAAAGACGATGTCATATTCAACCATGATTTAAGGCCACAATAGTTCACAAAAACCGCACTGAGTGAAACATGTCAGATCAGCACATTTTTGAGCCAGGAGATAAATTCTCCAATTACTACGAAATCGATTCACTTCTGGAGAAAGGTCATTCGAGCATAGCCTATAAAGCTAGAAATACTCGAATGAATCATCCCGTGACTATCAGAGTATTTTCGGCTCAATTAGATTCAGAGGCAGAATTAGAGGTCTTTGAATTAGAAGCTCGTGCGCTCATTCGACTTAACCATCCGAATATTGTGCGCTTTTATCATTACGGCGTTTTTGATCAAATGCCATTCATGGTGATGGAGAATATTGATGGTATATCTCTGCGTTCGAAGATTTCTGAGGAAACCCCTATGCCCATCGCGGACGCTTCCCGATTGGCAATACAAATTTGTAGCGGGCTACAGTACGCACATAAGTTCAAAGGAGCTGATGGTGATCCTCAACCAATNTACCACCGAGATCTAACNCCCGAAAATATAATGTTGGGTGCCCGTGATGTTGTTCGAATTACAGACTTTAGGCTAGCTCAAATGAATTCTGGCAGAGACAAAGGTAATCCGTATATTGCA
Source organism: Candidatus Poribacteria bacterium (assembly GCA_002697225.1). The sequence goes on along the minus strand of NZUQ01000059.1, from coordinate 1,013 downwards.
CCAGAGCAGCTAAATGGAGATACCACCACTGTAGATGAAAAGACAGATATCTATCTGCTTGGTTTGATTATATGTGAAATGNTGTCTAGTGAANCCCTATTTGGAAGAAAAAATTTTGAAGGGCAATTTCCAGAAGAACCAAACTTGATCAAAACAACATCCCCCGCTGAACTTCTGGGAGAAATCAATGAAATCCTTCAAAAATGCCTAGCTGAAGACTCTGNTAACCGATATGATTCCATGGACGATCTNGGCATTGCATTAGGTTCACTCCANCAAACAGCAACGCTTATACAGAAAGCCNCNAATTATGATGTTGAGGAGAAGTATGATCTAGCACTAGAAACTTGGAGAAAGGCTTCAAGTTATCTNCCNAATAACCTAGAGATACCTAANCGAGGAATAGAAACTGAAGTAAAAAGCTTACTTCTCCNAGCGGAGACACAAAANGCCAANGGGAAGATNGAAGAAGCNCTTGAAATATGGCAACATATATTAACNCTANATCCNGAAAACACAGCAGCACTTCGCCTAATTGAATTTGGGAAACTCCATCTTGAAATTAATCAATTGACTGAAATTGTCGACCAGCAAAAGGAAAAAATTCAACAGTTGACCTTGGCCAAAGATGATGCTGACTTAGCCAAAGAGAATATTGAGAGAGATCTAATTTCTAAATCGGATCATGTTGACCGGCTTGAAGTGGACTTGGGTTCGTTCCCAGAACAAGTTCGAGATCAGGAGGAAGAAATTGAGAAACTAACTCAAGCTAGAAAAGAATCNGACTCCACCATTGAAAGATTACAAACTGAAATTGGGGTTCATATACAGCAGGTTCAAGAATTAACTCAAACTCAAACCGACCTAGAGTCAGTAAAAGAGGAACTAGAAGCACAGTTAGATACCAAAATCACGGAACTAACGCAAGCTAAGGAAGAATCTGACTTGGCTGTTGAAAAACTGCAAGCCGAAATTGATACTCAAACTCAGCAGATTCAAGAATTGAATAGCAC
>NZUQ01000058.1 GCA_002697225.1 Candidatus Poribacteria bacterium | reverse complement strand
GGTTCCCAGAAGGATTTATGGCTCGTTATACTCATCGCTTTGAAATACTGCAACTACATTAATTAGAATAGTTCCTACTAGATAATTTCCTGGTTGGGATTGAACGCCATTATGGCGACCCACGGTTCTTGATCGTAGAAATCATCTTTGTGGTGATTCTAATAATCAGCCTAGTTTATTTACGTTTTTCTAGACCGTTGAGTGCTAATTAGGTGAAAGGCCCCTACATACGCTTAATTCCTTATGTAGGTGGTTTCCCATACTAGATTCTATCCATATTCTTATGATTAGTGTTTTCCTTAGAAGAACATGGACCAATTAAATATAAATATGGTTAAATATTGAAGCATAACGAGATTTTAGCAACATGATATTATATAAATAATGTTGGGAATGGAGCAGAGTTGATGAAGTCCGGATGGTCTAATATTTGCTACCCTAATCGACGATATCGTGTGTTAGACACGGAACTATTTTGGTTTACAAGCTTATTGGAAATTCATCTGGAGAATTAGCCAGATAAACCTTGAAGTAGTATTTGAACAAAAGCAGGCTATAGCGATGTTTGATCAAAGTCTAAGTTTCTTGACTTTCGATGATGATTTTCAAACGGAAAAAGTATTGGCAGGGGAACAAATATGGGAAACTCTGGCAGTTCAAAGAACATCCATTGTGTTTGGAATTACCGATCAACCATGGGCCCCTGCGGCCTATCGAATTAACTGCATCATTATACAACTTGAAAAACACCTGAACGATTGGGATATTATTGCCATCGATATTGGTGGTAATTCTCGATTAATCAGGCATAATTCAGTAATTTATCAGCTTCACTGCTTGATACCACCCGATACAACAGGTAGCGACTCAAATTTCTTCTATCATTGTCCTGAATGCAATGGTCATGTTTATCAGTGCAATTGCTTACGAAGTTCTGAGTTCGTTCAACCTAAACCAGAGACAGAGGGAGAAGCAAAAAATGCCATTATTTGTCCAAAGTGTGGGGGAAAAATACAAAAACTAGGGGAAGGTGTTCTCTTCTGCCTAGATTGTGATTGGGAAACAGGACTCAATTCTATTGAGGAACTTAACAGTTAGATGGGCATTGGTGTAAACTGTCTAGACTTTTTTTAATATAAATTATTCTCAATCATAGTAAAGTAAGATGGTACTGGGCAATTGAAGATGATTTGGGAATATTTCGAATACATATTGAGGAACTAAACACATGAGTAAATTCAAGTTGGCTTGTCACTTGATCCAGTTTGCTGGTGAACAGAATGAAAACCCCGAAAAAGTATTTCGTGAAGTAGCTGCGGCTGGTTGGGATGGAGTCGAAGGTGTTAGTATAAGTAGTAGTGATAACCTAATTGAAATGGCAACTTTGGCTAGTCGTTTTGGTTTGCATCTTGTCAATGTTGGAGGGCATGGAAACTCCCTTGATGCTGTTAAGTACAATATCACTCTTGGTAATGGTGCGGCAGAAGTCCCAGGACTCAGACGAAGTGATTGGGGTGGAGACAACCCAACTGAGATCGATTTTAAACGGGCAGCCCAAACTCTGGACGAGATCCTTGATTTTTGCGCTCAGCACAACATAAAAGGCTTCCATCATGCTCACCTTGGTACTATGATCGAAACAATAGAAGATGCCGAAAAACTAATGTCTGCAGCACCAGAATTGTGGTTGCTGTTTGATACTGGTCATCTCCTTGCTGCAGGAAGCGATCCAATGCAAGTTTTCGATAAACCGATTTTACGTCACCGAATTGGACACGTCCATCTGAAAAATTTTCATGCTGATGATCCACAGAGTTGGAATCACCGTACACAGAAGTTTGGTGAACAAGGCCGATTTGCAGAGTTAGGAGCGGGCAATGTCGGATTGGATATCGGAGCTGTTTTATCATCGCTGGCCGAAGTAGACTATGAGGGTTGGGTTTCAGTTGAACTGGATCGTCCGTATCCACTACGGCCGCCAGCAGAAGCTGCTAGAGTGAACCGTGAATACCTAGTAAGTCTTGGCTATTAGNCTTTTNACAAAANCTGACTAATTTGTATTNCTTNGGAANAAAATAGAAACAAAAATAACCTTTNGNAAATGNAAATGTCTCATAGAGCNATGTGGATTTATCCNTGGGATTTGGCTGATGAAGGTATTGAATCAGTTATATCTTACTTGGTGAAGGATGTTGGNATTAATGCTGTCGCGTTGGCAACTGCCTATCATTCGGTTGAGCATCTGCGGCCNCGNTCGCTNGGTGGTAAATTTTATCGNAGTTCGNAAGCTTCACTCTATTTCGAACCAGATTCCTCTTTTTTTTCTGAGACCAAATTGCGNCCGTATGTTAGTCCACTTGTCAAAGGCAACCCTNTTTTACACAGATTTGTGGANGCTTGTCACAAATATGAAGCNAAAGCCGAATCGTGGACAGTTTTTTTGCACAATAGTTACTTGGCAACTAAAAATCCAGATTGTGCTCAAAGAAANGTTTATGGGGATCNTATGCCCTATGCTTTGTGCCCAGCTAATCCAGATGTTAGAGCCTATGCTGTTGGNTTNTCACGTAATTTGGCTGCAATCGGAATCCAGATCATAGAACTCGAATCGTTGAGTTATATGGGNTTTGGACACGCACACTATCACAGTAAATTCGGCATTGACTTTGGAGGNGCNCAGGCGCTTTTTTCATTTTGCNTGTGTCAGGATTGTCGAAAAAAAGGAGCCGATTCGGATATTGATATTGACCGTATGGAGTCTCAGATTCAAAANGAGCTTGATGATATTTTTCAAACAGGNAAAACTGATACTGATTTAGNGCAGTANTTAGAGAAAATCGANGGTCTGGAAAAATTCATACAAGTTAGACAAAGCGTAATTTCTTCTCTACTTCAAGAAATTAAAGANGCNGTTGACATCGAGTTAAATTTCATTCTAATGGGGAACAATNTTACTTCAGGCTTTGCACCGAAGATAATCAACCAGATCTCTGATAAGGTTGAAATCTTGGCNTATACATCGTCANCAAGTCAAATGGAGGATATGATCCGTGGAAAGTATCAAGAGATCGGTANTCGAGAAAAACTAGTGGTTGGTTATTCCGTTTATGGTAGTAGTACNCCGAACGCAGAAACGTTGTATAATAATGTCCGTGTGGCTGNCGATATCGGAGTGANGCATTTTGCTTTTTATAATTACGGAATTATGCCACCCAAAAATCTAGATTGGGTTAAAAAAGCAAACGAGATAATTGGTTCCAAGTNTTCCTCGCTTGAATAAGAACCTNTACCTACATNNTTAGAATTCTCTTGGCATTCTGNATTGCATCAGTTGTGTTACTGGAATACTTNTATATTTGGTCGTGGTTTCTTTGACTAAGCATNTAGGTATAGGTCTTGTCGTANTACTTGAGTGTGATTTCTACTGCTTTCTCACAATNTTTTTGATCAATTGANTCTAAAGCAAGTTTTGCATTAACCCCTCCAAGTTTCCTCTGAATTCTTAAAATGCTTTCTCTCAAGCTTTCTTGNGNGAAGACAGTATATTCTTTAACCAACCTTTGGATTCTCAAGTAACGTGGCAAATCGAGAAAAAAAACAGGCGATGTCTTCATCTGCATGAAAAAATCGTTGGGTACTGTNACTTGACCGATAATCCGGCTCTCATCTTCAATCCAAATTGGTTTATCTGACTTCGTTTTTATCCATTCCATNGCTAATTCATTTTCGAATTGTTGGTTAGTAGGTTGTTCCCTTTCTCCCAAATGACCAAATACTGACCCTTTATGGTTAGCTAGCCCTTCAATGTCTATAATCTGTTCTCCCATCTTTTTGAATTCATGTAGAACTTCAGTTTTTCCCGATCCAGTGAATCCACCTAGGATATAGATTTTCTTTTTTGATAGGAACGAGTTAAGAACAAAATTTCGAAACGCCTTGTATCCTCCATGNAAGGTTATGATATTTACATCNAANATGCGAAGCAACCANGCAAAACTGTTGCTTCGCATGCCTCCACGCCAGCAATAAGCTAACATATTATTGGCATTGAGGCTTTCAGCTTCTTCGACCATAGATCGAAGTCTCGGACCAATAAACTCCAGTCCTTTTTTAACAGCCTCTTCTTTGTTAACTTGTTTGTAAATNCTACCTANTTCTTTCCTTTCTGTGTCTTTAAAAATTGGAATATTGTAGGCTGTTGGGATATGTCCTTTGNGGAACTCCGATGGGGANCTGACATCAATGATNGGCCATCCATGAGTCTTATGTTTGTTTATGAAGTCTTCAGCTTTTAGTGAGTCTGACATATGGTCCGTTTTAATCTTGCTCAGTAGGAAGAGTTTTATTAGAGATTATAATAAAAANANNAAATTGGCTACTAACAATGTTGACATTATAATAACCCAATGTAAAATAGCACCCACAGAACAACAAAAATGTTTNAAAATNCCAATACCAACAGGAGGATTGAAATTGCTGTTTAATTCTAAGACTNTCAACGGGAGNAAGANNATTGAGGTCTCTCGAATGTCCAATTGGGNTATCATAATCAGTAAGGATGCAACNGTTNCAGATNAGTATGCCATGGAAGAATTCCAAAATTGGTTTGAGANATCAACCGGCATACATCTTCCTTTACACACNGATAAGAAACAAGCCGATGGNCATATCTACATTGGCCGGGCATCTNCTCTGGATCACAGTGAAATAGACGATGAAGGTTTCAGCGTCATCGTNGAATATAACCAAATTATCATTACTGGAGGAGGGACACGTGGAGCGTTGTACGGAGTCTACCAATTTCTNGAGGATAGCTTGGGAATTCGTTTTTTGACAGATGATCACACNCATGTACCCGATAGTTCTAATCTGGCAATACCCTTTGGCAATTATACATATTGTCCACCTTTTTCTTTNCGATGGAGTTTTTATCGAGAAAATTCNGAGAATCCAGAGTTCGCTGCTCGGCGACGAGTTAATACAGTCACTCCAGCTGAAAAACTTGGTGGAAATGTACCACAACAGTTGATNAACCACTCATTCCACCAGCTTGTTCCGTTTAGCAAATACGGAGAAAAACATCCCGAATACTATGCTCTGGTNNATGGAAGNCGTCACACANATACNNATGGTGGTGGNCCTCAGCTATGCGTGACAAATCCAGAGGTAATCCAAATTGCAGCAGAATCTGCGATTGAACACCTCAATAATCANCCCGATCAAAAGAATATTAGTGTTAGTCAAGCTGATACTGNAAATTACTGCCATTGCGATAACTGCGAAACNATTAATCAGGCTGAAGAAACACCAATGGGGTCTCAACTCAGTTTTGTNAATTCTGTTGCTAAATTGATTAAGNNANATNACCCNAAAGTTAAAGTTGGNACCTTGGCTTACTGGTATACGCGGCAAGTTCCCAAAACAATTAGGCCCGATCCTAATGTTCAGGTCCAATTATGTAGCATTGAATGTTGTACACTACATGCTATTGATGATCCAGACTGCGAAAAAAACAGATCCTTCTGTCAAGATATGGATGACTGGGGAGGGATCTGCGACGATATATGGATTTGGAACTANAACACAAATTTTNGTTGCTATGACTTGCCTTTTCCAAATTTACGTGTGATTGCTCCTAACATTCGCTACTTTTTGAAGAATAATGCTAAAGGTGCGTTTATGCAGGCCAATGGAAATGGGCTGACCGGAGAATTTTCCGATTTGCGGAACTACATTATTTCCAGCTTACTTTGGAATCCTGAGCTCGATGGTGATGATGTACTCGAAGAGTTCATCCAGTTACACTATCAAAGCTCTGCCAAACCAATAAGAAAATATCTTGCAATGATACACGACAACGCAATTCAACTTGAAGTACATCCGAACTGTTTTCCTTCAGCCGAAGAGGTAGGATTAGATCTGGAGATTTCTGAAAAGGGCTTGAGCTACTTTAATCAAGCCCTAGAACTGGCGGATGATGATACAATTCGTGCCCGTGTTGAAAAGGCCTCAATCTGTGCTTACAAAGCCATGATTTTGACGGGAGAAGATTTAGAACAGGAAAAAAGAAAAAAAATAATTAATCACTATATAGGCTTGGCAGAAAAGTACAATATGACCCATGTCTCAGAACACAAACTGGCAGCTGAATATTTTGCAGAGATCAAATTCTAACAAAACGTCTGCAGATACTTTAGTTCATGAGATCTTTTACTCGTTACTATAAATTTTCGAATCCTTGGACTCCTTGGATTCTGATTTCCTATTTACCATAAACCAAAAAACATATGGAACTAAAATGGTGATTACCGGACATCGAGGGGCCGCTAAATTGGAACCCGAAAACACATGCTTGTCGATTAAAAAAGCAATTGACTTAGGCGTCGATCAGATTGAAATTGATGTGCACCTAACAAGGGATCAACAGCTTGTTGTCATACACGACCAAACTGTTGACCGAACAACTGATGGTCATGGTGCAGTATCAGATCTGTCCCTACAGGAAATTAAACAACTTGATGCTGGAAAGGGAGAGAGGATTCCGACTCTGCAAGAAGTAATTGATGTCGTTCAAAGAAGAGTTATCCTTCAGATCGAACTTAAAGGTCCGGACACTGCGGAACCAGTTGTCAGACTGATTGAGAGAAAAAGTATCGAAAGTGCAGTTATTTTGACTTCGTTTGTTCATGAACGTTTACGTAAGGTACGCCAGATCAATTTGAACATAGCTCTAGGAGCATTATGGTCAGTACCTCCCGATGATGTTTGTCAACAGGCGCTGGAGATAGGGGTAGAAGCGATACACATCCAACATCAGAATATCGACGCCGATTTGGTTCGAGAAGCACACCTTCAGGGGTTGAAAATTCGCGCTTGGAACCCGGATACGACTCAAGAGATACAGCAAATGATAGATCTAGAGGTCGATGCAGTTGGCTCAAATCGACCAGATTTGCTGGTTCAACTATGCCGTTAGAAGATTGCAGAAGGTACAATCCTAACGTGTTGACTCAGATGGTCGCTCTCTTCTACATCAATTACAATGAGTTATAGTTTTGTCCGTTGAATTAAGATTTAAAGGAAGAATTCTGTTAAAATAACTTCATGAATAGCATTTTGATTCTTTTCATGACGCGAGTTCTAACAGTTAGCATGTTGCTTTAGCCAATTGTCTCCATTCTACTCGCTAAAACTTTAACTATATTTTTAAGAAATAAGAGATGAAAATTTCTGAAAAGGAACGTAGAAAAAATAAATTGAACCAGGATAGTCTGGTTCAGGCTTTACGGTTACTTCGAGAATGTGGATATGTAATATTAGAAGCTGTGCTTCCTTCCAACTGGGTAGAGGATATGTTCCGTGCTTATAATGAAGAGGTTAAAAGACAATTCGTGGGAGAAAAGCCAACGGGACATGGCGGAATATCAGCCCCTTTGCAAATGCCGTTTCTAGATCCGTTAGCAATCGAAAATCCTTTTGCCATGCAGATTCTAAAAGAGGCAATGGGAGACGATATTTTCTCTTATTTCCCTTACGGAAGTAACACTGCTTGGCCTGGTTGTGGAATTCAGCATATTCATCGAGATACCGGACATCTTTTTCCAAACGAACCATACGTGCTACCAATTTCACTAGCGGTAGTCAATATAGCATTAGCAGACTTTACTGAAGAGAATGGGGCTACAGAAGTGTGGCCAAGCTCTCATTTGGTTACTGACCTTCAGTATAATGACAACAACACCTTGGAAGAGCGGGCGACCCAGCTACCATCAATTCGCATAATTATGCCAGCGGGTTCAGTGGTTGTACGTGATATGCGTTGTTGGCACCGAGGGATGCCCAATCAAACTCAGGAGATTCGACCCATGTTGGCTTTGGTCTATTTCCGTCGATTCCATCACTTGCCGGATAATGCCCAGACTTTTCGAAATACTATTCCACCCGAGGTTTGGGAACAGATGCCTCCGCAATCTCAAAAGATCTATCGTTACAACCAAGCCTAAGAATTAACAACGCCGGTAAGGATAATTTTATCAATAAACTACCTGAAATGTTGATTAACTCCATCTGCCACTTTCCCTAATAGAAAACTGAGTTTTTAATAACATCATGAATTCCTATAGTAACGTAAACATTCGTCTATTAGAGGATACTGATCTTCCAAAAATTCCCACCTTTTTTAGTGGTTTGTCTGAGGCCAGCCGAAATTTTTATCATCCTTATACTTTTGATGACAGTGCAGTACAGTTAACTGCCGAAGAAATTAAAANTGAAGACTGTGTTCATATNGGTGCATTTAGTGATCAGAAAATGGTTGGACANGTTTGGTATAGGGGCAGAGATGACTATCCGGTTTTAGGNATTGGTATCATTGATNCCTTCCANAACATGGGTATCGGTCAAAGATTGATGCAAAAAATTGAGATCACTGCTCANCAACGGGGNAAATTAGGACTCTCACTGACCTGCTATTTGGAGAATTATCGTGCGATTCGAGTTTATGCCAANCAGGGTTATCGTTTGGTAGGACGNAATAGTAACGANACACAGTTCCGCATGATACGNNGTTTTGCTGACCAACAGTCTCCTTTTTCGGTNCGAGGTNTCTATGCTTCAAGNATTCCATGGAATATCGCCCCGCTGACGACAGACACGTGGNNTCTAGANGATTGGAAATGGTATATNGAACTTCTGAACGCAGCNGGTTGTAACTTGCTAAAAATCTATATCTGGTCAACGCAATATTATCATCCTGATGAACNTAGCTTGGNNTGTAATGCNTGGCGTTATCCNGTATGGCATGATGCGNTNGNGTATGCCCGAGTGATGGGCATGGAAACTNATGTCGGTTTCTCNACAGGTACCGTTCCCCCATCAGTCTGGTTACGTTTCCCACAATTGCGGGCGGAGGATGTAAATTATACAGGAATTACCCTGTGTTGGCAGCGTGGGAAGGAACAGATCCTTCCTTTTCAAGACTACCTGATTGATACTTTTTCTGATGTCACAGACAGCTTTGTGCTCTGGTTCGCTGATCCTGGTGCTTGCATCTGTTCTGACTGCCGAAATTATTTAAGAGTCATTATGAGCGCTTTCTACACCTTATCTGATAAGATTGATGGAAAAACCAATGTAGCTCTGTGCCCTTGGTGGATTGAGTCCATCGAAGATGGGAGGTTAGGTTTTGGCTCCCATCCTAATTTGCGTCACCAACTTGCGACTGAAATCCCCGATGGAAGCAGAGTGATTATCCAGAGCACTGAATATGAAACTATTGATATTATGAGGGAACATGGACTAAACCCTCTGCCGCTCGCCTTCTTCCTTGATCCGGAAGGTGGTTTCGAGTCCAATAATATTTTACCTGAACCCAAATTCCGTCAGATTGATCAATGGTTAGAAGCTAGCCTTGAATCGAAACATGAGGCGTCACTTGCTTATCGATTAACGCCTTATACCCAATATTCGAGTGATTATTATTTCTTTAATAGACAATTGGACCCTACAAAATCTAGAAATTCTATACTGACACAACTCGGTGATTTTGTTTGTAACCCACGTAGCCAACAAGAGTTCAGTGATGCTACAGCCTGTTTTGCATCAGCGATGGAGTCATTGGACGAATGGTGGTACGATCGCCATCGCCCCAATTTGGATGATGCTGTCAGAAGGCTTAGAAATTTAACTGGGTCTCACCATGCTGTCACAAATCTAGCGGACGCAGCTACAATTCTACTCCATTTGGTTGAGAGATCTACGGATCTATCGATTGAAGAATTGACTGAAGAACTGCGGCTTAAGATGAGTATAATGCCTATTTTTCGCGGTTTAACGCTCGACTATCTGTGGTCAAAACGAGCGCAGGCTTTCCTACAACTGCGTATTCAAAATTGGTTAACCCGCCTATAAATTCTGGTTAACTACAAACACTATTTAGACATGGATATCATAAAATTAAAGTTACAAGCTAAACAATCAATTACAGTTCTGACGGGAGCGGGAATCTCGGCGGAAAGCGGAGTGCCAACTTTTCGCGGATCAGACGGTCTCTGGAAGAATTTTCAGCCTGAACAATTAGCAACTTTAGAAGCATTCCAAGCCGATCCATGTCTAGTCTGGGAATGGTACGACTGGCGCCGAAAATTAATTGAACCAATCAAACCCAATCCAGCCCATTATGCATTGGTTGAAATAGAGACCCAAACGGAACAATTTACCTTAATTACGCAAAATATCGATGGATTGCACCATAAGGCTGGCAGTCAAAATGTCTTGGAAATTCACGGCAACATCTGGAAGGTTCAGTGTACGAAATGTCAATGTCTGAGTCACAATTCTGAGGTGCCGATTCAAATTTTGCCAACCTGTCGCCAATGTGGGGGACTGTTGCGCCCTAAAGTTGTATGGTTTGGTGAGACACTACCAGCAAAAGAGCTGGAAGCAGCACAATTTGCTGCAACTCATTGTAGCCTAATGTTTATTATTGGAACATCAGGTCTTGTCCAGCCTGCTGCCTCACTGGGCGTCGCGGGGAAACAAGCTGGCGCCTATGTGGTCGAAATCAATATTGAACAAACACCTCTTTCGAACATCGCAGATGAAACACGAATTGGTAAAGCTTCAGATGTTTTAACCGACCTTCTAAGCTAAAGTAATTGATTTTATTAAAAATAAATTAGAAATGACGCATGAATCGCTGGTGAATCTGCATATTATTTATTACTCGGCTAAGTGTGTCAAAATCAGTAGTGGCAACGTGTTCAAAAACAAGGTATCGTTTCATTCAATAATAGGTTTCAGGACGGATGGTGGGATAACCCAATGTTACATTGCACTGAGAGTCTTACGAATGATTGCGTTTGTTGGAACAAATTACAACGCCCATAAATCAGGAAAAACTTGGAAAATCGAATACGATTCAATAAAGGACCAAGAAGAACACGTTTCGGAAAGATAGCGACAATACTGAGTTGATAGAACATCTGAAATCTGAAGTCAGTTTCCTCCGTGAAGAACTACAAACGACGAAAGAACGATCCGACACCATAATCATGCAACTATCCCAACAGATTGATCGTCAGCAACTACAGCTTGAAGACATACACCGTAATTTCTCCATATTCGCGATGTTTTCGTTCCATCTAGCACCTTATAAAGGAAACTAAAATGGTAACATCCAAGCAAATTGTCCTTTTTGCACTCAGTCTTGTTTTTCTCTATTTCGCAATCTCAAACCACGAAAACCTCAGTTCTTATGGTGGTATCTCTACTCCTCCCAAAGGCATAACTATGTTAACCTCCTCAAACAAACCTACAGGGTATGGCATGGCTTCTGCAGGATTTGCCATCGCCAGCGCCATATCAATGTTAGGAGTTGCCATCATTGAGGCTGCCAAGTTCAAAAACCAATCCTAACACGGCTCAAGGCTGTGTTAGCACCTGAATAAGGGCTCGAATTCCTCCAAGGGAGTGTATCAGAAATGTGGCACGGTCTCCAAACACTCCGCTTTTCTTAGCGATTCTTGCTGTTACAGCTGCCATTATATCTACCCCCATAAGTTTTTACTACAGAAAGCGGTTTCTCAAAACATATATCATCACATTCTCTATCGTCTTTACATTATTATCTTTGCTTACTTTTAGAGAAATACCAAA
>NZUQ01000057.1 GCA_002697225.1 Candidatus Poribacteria bacterium | reverse complement strand
GTTTCACTCCGGGAAATTGTGCTTCTTTAAGATGGTCTAAAGACAAATTGAATTCATCAAAACGAGTCCTCCAGTATACGGACGAGAGCAGACAATCTTCTAATCTATCTGTTAACCCCTTATCTATATTGCCCAACACTTTCTTTTGCATATAACCGCAAAAGTACATAGCAAATGCATCGTCACAGGCGACTAAATAAGCAATATTTTGAACATATTTAAATTGTTGATGAAGTTTAACAGGACTCTCAATCTTATATAATCTTTCAAAATTCAAGTAGTAATTCATACGAAACCATATTTCATCCAAAGAATCGGATACAAAAAGGTTCCTTTCAGCTTTCTGTCTGATTTTCCCATAAGGACCTGAACTATACCTAATATTCTCGAAACTAACATCATCAATTAAGCCATCTTGGACCATGGTTTCAAACATTGGGGTATTCGGAAGAGGTTGATATATTGTTATATTATACCAATCCAAATCCATAGCCATGGCCAAGTTGACTGTATCAAGCATCATACTCTTTGTTTCACCGGGAAAGCCAATTATCAGGAAAACGCGGGTATTTATTTTTTCATGCTTCCTCAAAACTTCCGCAGCTTTCAAAAAAGTGTTAACATTACCCGGTTTCTTAATTTTTCTTAATATGTCAGGATTTCCTGACTCCACACCAATATTCAGTCCTAGACACCCACTCTCAGCCGCAGCCTCAATAATTTCGTCTGTACACGAAGACGCTATTACTCCGTTTGTGCAATCCCAAGTAATCCCAACATTTTGTTTGACCATTTCGCTAAAAAGTTGAAGTGTTTTTTTTCGATCGTGCAAAAAATCATCATCCAACCACATAATGTGACCAATTTGGTATTCATTACGCAGTATTAAAAGCTCATCTATTATTGACTGCACTGATCTGTGGCGGACACCAACACCATTGAAATTTCTTACGCTACAGAAGGTACACTGAGCTCGACAACCTCGATTCATTAACACAGTCGAAAATCTCGTGTCTTGAGGTGTGAAACAATAGAATGATCCTATAGTTCCATAGCTAGCTAATTCAGTTGAATCCATTAAATCGTGAGCAGGAATAATATTTATTTCATTCTCTTCAGGCAAAATGTTGTTTGGCAAGTAAAGTTTGGGATCACTCGAATTAAAACAAATTTGAGCCAATTCGTTGGAAGGCATTTCTTGATTTACGATTTTAATAAATTTTTTAAATGCCAATTCTGATTCATAAGGAAAAAGAAAGTCACAGGTTTTAAAATCGTCCAAGAACGAGTTCACAGTCACATCCTCAACAAAGCAATTAGTAATATGCACACCACCAATTGCAATAGGTAAGTTTGGTCTTAAACGTTTGATTTCGTTACATACCCTGACTGCTGAAGTATGAGATTGGCTAAACATACACGTGATACCCACTATATCGGGTTCCAAAACCTTTATTTCTCTAGCAAGTTCGTTTTTCCAGACTTTGTCAAAGTCAAATTCGACTTTGCTTTTTGCCAGATTACATGCTTTTAAAACTACATGGTTCAAATTCACTATCTGGACACTTATTCCCTCAAGCCTCAGATGGCTAGCAATTATTCCTAGTCCATAAGGAGGGAAATTCCAATATCTCCCACGTTTTGCGGTGTCAAATTCAAACATGCCCGAATCCGCTTCAGGAGGAGCGACTAATAAAATTCGTTCTATTAATCGCTCAGGAAAATGTCTTGTCAACTCCAAATCAATATTACGCTTTTGCTCACCATTTACATGAAATAATTCAATTATGGGAACAAAATATTTATTATGATTTTCAGAAGCATCAGGCTTTTCCAAAGCTGTTTTTATCTCATCCAAATTGTCTTCTTCTCTCCTCACAAAGGTAAGCAAGGAACTTCTTTGCCTTTCCTTCACTGATATAGTAAAGTTATTTATTTCATTCGCAATTTTCTAAGAGTTTATTTAATGTCAATGCTTCCTTCAAGTGTTCTAACATCCCATACACAGAAGGGGAATCCTCTGGAAAGTCAACAACAAAGTCTGCCAAATTGAATTGAAGAAAGCGATGTTTCCAGTATTTGTATTCCTTCAAAATTACTGCAGTAATTTCTAAATGTTTGTGTGCAGATACCATATCTCCCATCAAAACTCGGCCAAGGCCAGCGAACAGGGACATGTATGGGTTGTCTGGGTATGCAACTTTAACAGCTTCAACCCAATAGGTGAATTTTTCAGGCCTACCTTCCGGTCGCAGATTCTTATTATTGATATAGTTCATAACAAGATTAAAACAAAACCAAATGTGTTGAATTTGCTCTGGAGAAGGTACTATNTCTTTTGGCAGATCAAAGATTTCAGNACCTGAAAAAATGTCCTTGGNAGACGATATTTCTCTCTTAGAATCTGCTTTGGATGGAACAAAATCTGTTGATGCATGCTGNTTTNNTTNCAGGCCTTCNGCCATCTCTNNCTTTTTTTTGCTGGTAAATTGAAATGTTGCAAAAGAAGACCAGTCTAGATCCAATTCACATGAAAATCTGAAGGTGTCCATCATTTCCCCAAANGTCTCAGTACCAAACAATCCAATGATATAGTTTGCTCCTGTAAACACATCAGGAAACTTATTCATGATCGCTCCNGCTTGNCGTAGAGTCGTTAAGTTGCCAGGCTTTCTCATCTTCTTTAGCATTTCTGGATTACCACTCTCAACACCAATTCTAAAACCGACACAACCAGATTGATGCATTAGAGCCATCAATTCTTCTGTGATTGATGCGCCAATCAAACCATTGTTAGAGGCCCAAGTAANTCCATGTTTCTGTCTTAAGGACTNAATTCCTTGCAATAATTCTACGACNGCTTCCTCATACCTCAAAAAATCATCATCTAGGACATCAAAATGCTTTATTCCTCTTTGTTCAACCAGATAAGTAATTTCATTCAAAANCTCGCTGACAGGAGATTGNCGAACCCCTCTACCCATAAAGTCAGGTACCCCACAAAAATCACAATTAGCTCTGCAACCTCTGTTCAATAAAAATACTGAATAGGGGNGTTCTTGACCNGACATTCTTGAATATGGANTAAGANTTCCTACGTTATGGTAATCCTCAATTGGAATCAAACTATATGTATCAANCAGGTTTTTTTCAAGTTCTACAGGGACTTGTTGTCCTTCAGTCTGTTTGATTTCGCCATTTGACTTGAAATGGATACCTCGCACTGAAAATTGTGGCGATTCAACCTCAAAAAGGTGATCCAACAGAAAGTTGACTCGATATTCCCCTTCACTTTCGATGACGAAATGGCAAAGATCAGCCATTAGGTAATTTTGGTACTCACTCGTTGCTATTGGGCCGCCAGCTAACACAATAGANTCNCCTCTNTGTTTTAGNCACTGTAGAATACTAGTTAGAGGGTANCCAGGCTCAAAAANATCNCTATAAACATTAATCGAAGTTACTCCAACNATAGAAGGAACTTCCCTATCGAGATATTCCTCAAGCAACTCCAACCANTTGTGATGATTGAAGGTTTCATCGTTAATCACTCGTTTCAGCAAAGTGTAGTTTAGATCNAAAATGTCAATGTCTAAATCTCTATTTGAGAGAGATTCAGCCAAACACTGTAACCCCGTAGGCGGATAAGCATAGTATCCTCTAGCTTTTACAATGTCTACGTTAAATGAATCAAATAAAAATTGAGGCGCTTGTATCAAAGCAATTTTTTTGTCAAGNGTATATTCTTCACGCAAACGTGTAANATACTCGGNCAGATGAGTATTGCTGAATTGATACTCCAGCGAGACCGAAGATTTTCTCAACATAGCTCAGAAAACTCCTTCTAATTCAGAATCTAGTATTGAAAACAAACAGAAAAACTACTAGCGACAATTGAATTCGTATATTATAAGCCATAGTAAACTCAATGCTGAAATCAGTTCCAGTATGGCTAAAATTAGTTGGCGGAATCTTCTAGAAGACCATCCAAAATCACAGTAAAGCCTAGGCACTTTTTATGCAAACAAGTTGAACCTTAACGCGCTTCACTAATAATGGGCAAGATACGATAGGCCTTCTCCAGCATCAATAGGAACACAACACCCGGACATCATAGATGCCGTTGTTGAAGATAAGAATGAAAGAATAGGGATGATTTCTTCGGCTCTACCGAAATGTTTCCTNGGAAGTTTTTCCTCTATAAATTTTTNATAGGCATCTGGGTTNTTTTCACNCAATCTTACGAATGCATTCTGNGGGGCAAGAAATGCCCCAGGTAATATNCCTGTTACAATCACCCCTGTATCTGCTATTTCCCGCCCAAGCGAACGCACGTAGGCGGCGAGTGCTGCCTTAGATGTATTATAACCAACGGANCCTGTTGCTTCAGTTGATGCNATTGAACAAACATGNACTACATTACCGGNCCCTTTTTCTATCATTTTTGGAATAACAAGCCTATTAATTCCGACTGCTATGCCAACNTTTAGTTCATACAATTTCTTAAAGTCTTCTGAAGTTAAAAGAGGATCCTTTAAACCCAAACCTCCTCCGGCAACATGCATTANAACATCNAAGTCACCAAAAAAGCCCTCTCCTGCCTCTATTAATTCCGAAATCTTGTCTGATTGAGTNAGATCGGCAGCAAAACTCATATGCCTNTCTGAATCNGGCAGAGATTCNCTCAATTCCTCCAANTGTTCCATAGATCTTGCCGCCATTACCAAGTGAGCTCCTTCTTCAGCAAAAGCCTTGGCACATANGTAGCCTAACCCTTTTGAAGCACCACTTATAAGTATCTTTTTACTTTTTAGCTTATACATAATCTATATTTAAAGTATCAAAACCTTAATCTATTTACTAAAATGAAAGATATCTGTAACTAATAATGATAGGGCTGTGAAAAGCATGCGATCCTCACATAATCAAGTAGTAAAACAGTTCTTATAACATACTTGCAGTGACATTGACTGACACCTAACACAGGATTCTAATTGTTTGCGTTTATATACTAAACAATGCGATACAAATTTTTAAGTCGTGAATTATTCCTAGCTGAAGCTAATCAGAAAGCATGTTTTCTTTTAACTCTTTCCGCGTTAAGTATGGATACATGTCTTCGATTGGTTTAGTTTCGATTGTTCCATCTGGGTTCCTTTTGTTCAGCACTTTTGGTATTTGCTGTTGGTTAGGATCCATTATAATTTCACAGATAACGGGATCTCCACAGCCAACAATCTGTTTAAGTTTCTGTTTTAAATTTTCTTGGCTATCCAATTTAACATATCTAATTTTATATGCTTCAGCCAATTTTAATATTTCTGGAAAACTGAGTCCGGTTTCTTGATTACATCCCATTAATCGTCCGCCAAAACCATGTTCTTGGGTTTGCTTAATTGTCAAGTAACCATTGTTGTTCAAGACAAACAATTTGATTGGAAGCGTATTATGCATGATGGTTGCTAATTCTTGTAAATTCAGCTGAAGCCCCCCATCCCCACTAATACAAATAGTCCTTTTATTCTGATTGGCCACGCAAGCGCCTACAGCAGCGGGCAACCCCCAGCCCATTGAGGCGAAACCAGAATTTGTGAAAAATTTCTGGCCCTTCTTTATTTTAAACGCTTGGTGTGTACCTTGAAAAGCAATTCCCATGTCGGTAACTATGATGTCCTTTGCATTTAATACATCCGATAAGATATCCACAAAATAGTAGGAATTTACAGGGCTTTTTTGCTTCTTGTATTTTGGAAGGATTACAGAGTACTGTTTTTTCCAATGTTGACATTGATTTACCCATGTTGAAATATTTAGTGGAGTACCTGACAATTCTTTGTTCAGTGCCATAAGAAAAACCTTAGCATCACTTTGAATCTTTACGTCGATAGACAATGTTTTTTTGTTTAACTCAGTTTTATCAATATCTACCATAATTTTTTTTGCATTTCGTGCATAATCTTTTGATGAGTAGCCTGTTTGTGAAAGAGCTAGTCGTGTTCCAATTGCAAGGTACAAATCTGAGTTTTGAACCGCAAAATTAGCTCCTCTTTGACCAAAAGTACCGGGCCTGCCAACATATAGTTCATGGTTAGTTGCAACAATATCGTTAGCATTTCGTGCTGTCACAAAAGGAAGATTATAAGTTTCTACAAACGCCATAAATTCTCTTTCTGCTTTCGAAATCTTGACTCCTTGACCAACATGTATGAGTGGCCTTTGAGAAATTCTCAATAGTTTCGCAACTTTTGTGACTTTATCTTCCAACTTTCGCTCAAGTTTGTTTGGATTCTCATTTGGAAAAAATTCAGCCAATTCATTTTCGTTTATGTTGGTCTGCTGGATGTTTGCAGGTATGTCAATCCATACAGGACCTGGTCTGCCAGTTGTGGCTTTGTAAATAGCCTTCTGAAGATGGTACTTGATTTCATTAGGATTTTCTAACATAATTGCATATTTCGTTATAGGTTCAATGATATCTATAATATTTATCTCTTGAATTCCAAGTTGTCTTAATCCTGAATTCCCAATAGTTTGATTTAGATAAACCTGTCCAGAAATAATCAGGTTGGGGACCGAATCAATCCAACAACCAGCCACTCCAGTTATTGCGTTTGTCCCCCCAGGACCACTAGTTACAAGCGAAACTCCTATATTTCCGCTTACGCGTGCATACGCTTCCGCAGCCATTACAACTGCTTGTTCATGATGACAACAATAATATTTTATGTTACTTTGCCCAAGAGCATCATTTAAGAATATGCTACCGCCTCCCGAGATGGTAAAAATATCCCTTACCCCAACATGTTCAAGGAATGACACAACATAATCTGCTAATCTAACCATACCCAACTATCTCATTCTTTCCAAGTCCATTCTTCATTTTAAACTGATGGCATTCATCTTTTTAACATTGTAATAATCCGAATTCTCCATTGAATTGTGGATTATTCCTTGATGAAAGGCATTAACCAAATCTCGAACAGCATCTTCTATTGTATGTTTGGGGACAAAACCAAGATCCTGCTTAATTTTATCTGATGAGATATGATATGATCTGTGATCATCCGTTGGGGTGGTAGTAATTTCTACACCCTCTTTATCGACAACCTGACGTATAATTTCGGCAATTTCCCGCACGCGATGATTTTCATAACCAGCATTCCAGACTTTTGCAGCCACCAGATCTTTGGGGCGGGAAAGCAAATCGATGTACAGATCTGTGATATCCTCAATATGGATATTTGGTCTTTTCTGCCCTCCTCCGAAAACAGTAATTTTACCAAGGTTAACTGCGTGGTTAGTTAAAATGTTGACAGTCAAATCCAAACGCAATCGCGGCGAATAACCACAGACAGTCGCTGGCCGAACAATCACAGTAGTGAATTCAGGGGTTTGATACTGGTTCAAGATTTCTTCGCATAACGCTTTATATTTTGAATAATCAGTCAGTGGTTCTAGCGAGAGCTCTTCTGTCACATTTTCTTCCTTTTTGACCCCATAGACACTTGAAGACGAAGCGTATATGAAGCGGTTGATACCATTGTCCTTTGATATCTTAACTAACGGTCTGAAAGCATCATAATTAATGGACTTACCGAGATCTGGATCTAGTTCAAAACTAGGGTCATTTGAGATACAAGCTAGGTGTAAAACACTATCACACCCTGGCATAATTTCTTCCAGTAGTTTTATATCTCGTATATCTCCTTTAATTTCTTCCAGATTTGGATGATTCTTCACACTATCAAGAACGTGTTCGCCATAGATATATAAATCCAGTACTCTAACTCCATAATTCGCTTGAAGTAGTTTTGGAACTAATACACTACCAACGTAGCCTGCACCACCCGTAACCAAGACTTTCTTTAACATAATATGCTCCACATTTGTGTTCAATGATACATTTGGTTAGCCTAGTTAAGAAATACTGGTAGTAGATTCAAGGCACTTTTCAAATTATCTGTGAACAGTCACTAAATTTCGTGAGTCAGTAATTCTTTGAGCGAATGCGCAACTTGCTGAAAAACGCCATTCCAATCACTAACCTGTCTCTGTCTGAAAAGTTTCATCGTCGGGTACCAGAGAGAATTCTGTCGGCCTACCGTCCATCGCCAGTCTGGTAGATATGATATCAGATTCCAAACAGGTTTTCCAAGCGCTCCCGCCACGTGCACAGCAGTATTAGATGTGGAAATGATTAAATCTAGAGAAGAAATTTGGGCAGCAAAATCGTCCAAGTTTTGCAGAGAATCTACCGTCTCATCATCATAAATCCGAACGTTCGTTTCAGCTGTAAACCCATCAATTTCCTGCTTTACATCCCCATACTGAAGGTTAAAACACAATTCTTTTCAGATAATAAGGAACACCACTGGCTCAAGTCCGTGCTTTTAAGCATTGCCCTTCTCTGATCGACTCTAGTACTTCTCCACGATATACCAACCAATAACCTATCCTCAGCCAAAGCCTTGTATTTTTTCTTAAAAGACATAACTTTGTCTGAACACGACACAAGATAAGGTTTACTCCCACAAAAATCACTCTCAGTAACCCTAAACCATTTNCCTAGGTTTCCAATTGGAATTTGACAATCNATACGCTGATCAAATAATCGCCCNTCCGGCGGTGTTTTTGCCGANATNAAACTGACGTNGGGAAAGGAACGCTGAAANAAGGGAACCAGNCTCTCCTCACATTCAACGACAANTTCATTGGAAAAANAATCAANACCGTTCAGCATGCTGNCAAACATGATCTGATCTCCAACCCCCTGTTCTGCCCAAATGAGAATTGATTTACCNTGAACATCCGGNTNATCCAACAAAGGTTGTGGGAAATTCCGTTTGCTCCAGAATTCTCCGAAGTCATCACAATTCCACCGCCACTCATATTCTTTCCAGCCATTTAGGAAATCTCCCTTAAGTAATAAGAGCATCCCTAAATTCTTACTGTGCATCCGCAAAGTCACAATTAAGACTAATGGCAGATTTGTAAGCTTGAATAGACTCCTCTAATCTTCCCCGATATTGGCAAAAAACACCATAATTAAAATGTAATTTAGCCTGATTAGAACCAATTTCAAGAGCGCATCGATGCGCCTCAGCTGCCTCAGAGAAATCCCCATCTCCTTGTAACGCAGCACCAAGATTGCTATAAGCTTCAGCATAGTCCGGATCAACAGAAATAGCTCGGCGATAACACTCAATCGCAGCTTTAAATTGGTTTTGTTCTTGGCGTAAATTTCCAAAGTTGTTGTAGGCTTCAGCATACTCCGGATCAACAAAAATAGCATGGTTGTAATGTTGAGCTGCATCCTCCCATTTATTTTGCTTTTGCAGGACAAATCCAAGATTATTATGAATTTCAGCACAACCCGGTTTAATTGACACAGCACGCTTATATATCTCAGAAGCTTCTTCTAGTTTGCCCTGCTCTACCAAGACCAGCCCAAGCCCATTACACACCTCAGCCGAACTGGGACTAATAGCCCCAGCAACCGTATAAACCTCAACTGCTTTTTCTAACTCACCTTTCATACGAAGAAGGCGACCTTCCTGAATATATGCATCCAAAAGCTCCGAGTTAATCTGCGAGGCCCTCTGATAGTGTGCTATCGCTTCATCTATCTCCTCCTGCTGTTCCAATATACTGCCCATACAAAAACATGCTTCAACCGAGTCAGGGCAGATTTCCAATATTTTCTCATAGCATTTGATAGCATCATCAGATTTTTCAACAGCAGAGTAAATCGAACCCAAACTAAACAAGTAGGCCAATTCTAAAGGGTCTATAGTAATTGCTCGGCTAATAAAGCTGACCGCATCAGTAAAACAGTTCCTTTGAAAAGAAATAAGTCCAAGCAAATGGAAAACATCAGCGTTTTCAGGTTGGGTCTCAAGAATTTGGCGGTATACAGTTTCAGCTTGGCTAAGATCGCCATTTTGATGATGCCGAGATGCAATATGAAGAAGATGAATAATTGTCTTCATTATTAAAATTGTTTACAGATAACAACCAATAATCAAATAATTAAACTAAGCATCTCACACCACCATTATGGAAAGCCACCCAGAATCAAACTCAACGACAAATTTATAATTCCAACTAGGGTTTTAAATCCACATTCACATTATATCGACACCCAGAGCTTAAACTGAACAATCACATTTATAGCTAAGTATCTATTAATTTTATACTCATTATGATGTTAAACAGGTGTGATTACACTTTAATGCGTCAAACAGATCTTTCTTCAATTGTATAATTGCGTCTTTCCAACACAACCCGAGTGTTTGGCGATAAAGATGGACATTGGGATACCATAACGACTTGTAATTTGGTCCCATCCAAATTTTTGGCTGAGAATAAAACGGAACCAGAACGAAACTTGTTCCATTAACTGCTGATCTCAGATGAACGTTCGTATTGCTGACCGTAATATGGTAATCCAATGAATCAAGTAAAATAACCATTTCTTCTAAGTCTGCATTGTAAGACGAAAAATCATGGACTTGACGACCGAGAAATTCCGATAGCGCTTCAATTTCAGAATCGCTGGAATCGCGTTGAAGATTAATTATCGTTCCTTCTACACCTTGGAATAATTCAGCAAATAAACGGAAATCCACCCGACGATATGATATAATGTCTTCTCTAACACCCGCCCACCATGACACACCAATATACGGCGGCCCTCCAGTTTTTTCCAAGAGACGCACCATTTCTTCCTGTTCATGATGCCGTATATTGAAGGATATTAATGAGGGTATTTTATCCACCGATGTCATATCAAGTAATCTCGGTAAATCACCAATGAGAAAAGTGTAATCTACTTCCACGTCTTCTTTTCTGTCAGCAATATAATCAATGTAGGGAAGTCTTGAGGCCAAATTTTTTAACTTAGCTCCGCTCTGATAGGCAATCCACAAGCCCAATCGTTTTAATTGCGGAACGAATCTTAAAAAGAATAGCTCTTCCCCAAGACCTTGCTCTCCAATGAGAAGAATACGCTTACCTTGTAACTCAATATTCGCATCTTTTAANGAGTTTACAGTATCAATATCCCTGCNATCTCTAGCNGTGTAATAGTACCATCCCCTAATAAAATTCCCCTTTGACAGCTCAGCAAGGCCNAGGTTTTTTTGTGCATCCCTANAATTTGGGTTGATTTTNAGTGCGGCTTCATAGCAAACAATAGCTTGATCAATCTCATCTTGTTTTTGTAGGGCGAACCCTAAATTATTTTTGGCATCAGCGTATTTGGGATTAATTTGCAACGCTCTTCGATAATGACTTATTGCCATTTCCATTTGATGCGAGTGGTTATAAGCAATACCCAAGTTATTCTCAGCCTCACACGAATTTGGGTTAATTCGCAAAATATGTTGGTANCAGTTAATAGCTTCATTTAGCTCATTATTATTAATGTAAATTGTGCCCAAATTAGACTGAACTTCAAGGNAATCTGGATCAATTCGAACGGCAGTTTTGTAATATTCAAGAGCTTTATCCAACTTATCCAGCGTTTGGAATATATTCCCAAGGTTATTATAAGCCTGAACAAAATTCGGATTTATAGCAATTGCCTGTTTATAATATGNTATAGCTTCGTCTACATTTTCCTGATCTTGCATAACAAGACCTAGNTTGTAAAANGCTAAGCAATTAGGCTGAATCGAAATAGAATTCTGGATTGAAATGACNGCGTTATCTAATTGTCCNTGCAANCTAAATNCATTTCCAAGATCATTATGGATTTCAGCTGAATTCGGATCTATNGCAACGGCTTTTTGATAAGCAACAATAGANTCATCAAGATCCCCAGAACTTTGTAGTATATTTCCTAAATTCTGGTAAAATGTTGGCTGATTGGGAGCCAGCAGAATCGAACGTTGAATGATATCAATGGCATGTTGTAGTCTGCCAAGTTTGAAAGCAATCAATCCAAGCAGATGAATGGCAAACACATTTTTAGAATCTTCAATAAGAATTTGACGACACATCTTTTCAGCTTGTTGGAATTGGCCGGATCGATACAATTCTTCAGCTCTATCTATAGAATAGCTTCCCATCATCATTTAACTGATCTTCACCATATCATTCAACCGAGCTTGCCAAGACCCCTCCAGACAGAAACGCAACTTCCTTCATAGGAACCAACCCCTGCACAGGTTTCGATTGGAAACAACGACATCAAGAAATTAGGGCAAATTTTGGCAACATGATTATGGATAAACATATTATTCCAACACAACATCATTGAAGCATTATTAGTGACAACAGTACCTTCGAACAAGACAGAACTAGTATGCAAAACACAGCCCTGATAGAACAGGTTCATAATTCCCATTCTACCAAGTAGAACTAATTGAGCGAACCATACTGAGGTTATGTCTAAAGAATATATTCATTTTGGCACCTATTCTCTATATCAAACAGCAATTTGGCATTTTCCTCTAAATTCACTACCAGATATCAACCCTAAGTCCTCTTAAAATCACCAACAACGTTTACTATGATAACAGAGCCGTGTAGAATGATCGAAATAAAAGGACAACCCATGTCCCAATCAATTCTATACTAAAGAAAAATACGCCTAAATTATACAAACAAATACAAGTATACTTCCAAATGAGTCGGTCTACATATTCTTCACCGAATACCAAGTTTATTGTGAATAAGTATAATCAATTTACCAATGTATGACCAGAATACCCTAAAGTAGACACAATACCTGCGACTTACCAATTTCTCGAACGATCTTAAGTATTCTAATAGTAACCGTAAACACATTACAAAAGAACATAAGGCACAAACAATGACAAGCTTGATTAGCCCATTATCTCAGAGTTCAAAAAAAGAAATCGATAAAACACTCAGGATAAGCATGTCACACGTGCTAAGAAATTGGCTGGAATTACTAGGCTCGACAATATCCAATTCCCACTATGTTGACCATAGCGACAATGAACTTGATCAAGTCACTATAAAGAGATGGTCGAGTGGAAACTTCAATCAATTTAAGACCCTGACTCGACCAATCAGAGGATTCACAGATATTAAGATTACACAAGTTCTGTTGACGAAGGATAACTGAATGCAGTAGAAGAATCCCTAAGTAACTAACACCATATTCCAGCCTAACCACAAATATTCGAAAAACACGAGGTTAATAATTTGGGAGATCGATTATTTCACAATCATACATTAGAACTGAGCTGGGGAACAGTTCATAAAACCATCGCTGGCTACTTAGACGCTAATACTAATGACGATTCAGACACAGAAAGATTAAGCATTTTCTATGATGCTCTTTTCAAACTGATATGTGGTCGAAAAGAAAAACTAAGTCTTAATGCATCCGTTCTTATTGAGATAACGCCGTATTTAACTAGTAATAAATGGCTAATCGTGAAGAACAGAGATAGATGGAAACAGGTTGAAGAAAAACTATGGCAAGCTTCTATTAATTTTCGGCCGGAGACTCCAAATTTATTTGAGGTCATCCTCTCGGCATTGTCAATTACGGCATTTTTAGAAGGAAGAGTTGCTGCCTTGAAAAAAGTTGTTGGAACAATCCTACACGATAAGAACCTTCAGGTCGATGCGCGCGCGATTGGTGAATTGTGTTCTAATAAAGGCTGGTACCAGAACCTCCCTAGCTTTACGCTTAATGGAATTGTGGACCCTAATTTTGTAATCAGAGGTTCGGATTCTGAAATACGTATAAAAGTTAAACGAATACTTGACATACTTGCATTCAAAATTGACCAAAGACAGGATTGGCTCTCTGAAATTGTAAATGAAATAATCTTACCAATAATGAAATCTGCTTTGACCCAAGAGAAGTATCAAATAGCCTTAGGCTTGGAATCAGAACTCTGCAAAGTATACTTGAAGTCTAAAGAAACAGAAGAACACTACAACTCAGCCATAGCGCTATGGGCACCAATGATGGAAACCGCGGGAAAGACCTTTTACCGCAATCTAGGCATACCAACCAACAAAAACAATGCCCCTAAGGTCGGATTCTTTATACATGAAGCTAGTTCCCTATCTCACATTCAGCTTATGTATTCAGCACTTGAGGGAGCCTCGAAAATCTGTCCAAGACATTTTTATCCCATCGTTTATATATTTAACGGCTATAATGAGAAACTATCGTCGGATTTGGATCAGATTGGGGTAGAAACAACTTGGTTAAGCCAAGAAGTAGCACCTAACGAATTAGACAGGTTAATTTGGTTGCGTGAACGCATGCAGCGAGATCAAATAACCGCATGCGTTTGGATATCAGTTACTGCTTATATGGCGTTTGCTTTCAGTATGCGATTGGCTCCAACTCAAATCTGGTGGTCAGCAAAATTCCACCCCAACTGTTTTAACAATATTGATGGTTATATCACATGCCATAATACCGGTGATTACAATGTCCAATTTTTCGGTAGGGAATGGCTTACCATTCCAATAGGTTACCGAGATTTATATGACGATAGTTTAATTGAGCCAGCAAGAGATATTAGAAACAAATTCAATAAATCTGATATCGTCCTTGGAACCCTAGCTCGGGAAGAAAAGATCGCTTCACCTGATTTTCTCAGCACTGTCGTCAAAATCCTGAAAGACAATCCCAACACTATCTGGCTCTATACTGGTAGAGAAGACCATCCGATGATCCAGAAATACCTTGATGCAGCAAATGTCCGTGCACAGAGCCAATTTATCGGTTGGGTAAACACCAAATTGTATACACAAGTCATTGATATTTTTGCGGATACTTGGCCGCTGGGTTCTGGATTAGTAGGTACTCAGGCAATGGCATGTGGAAAACCATATGTCTTTTATCATGGATATTCCACACCAGAAGAAGGAAGGAAAGGCCTGATGGGTGCCCTAGGTATGCCCATTCTCCAAAGCGATCAAGAGAACAACTCAACTACGATAAAATTAAATCAGATATTTAAAAT
>NZUQ01000056.1 GCA_002697225.1 Candidatus Poribacteria bacterium | reverse complement strand
CCTTTTGAGTTCAACGAAGAAGTTGTTCGTGTATTTGATGATATGATCAGCCGTTCTGTACCTGGATATCGAGCAAGTATTGAATTAGCAATGGTTTTAGCTGCAGAAATTTGCCAACCAAACGACCATATATATGATTTAGGCTGCTCTCTTGGTGCTGCAACGTTTGCACTGCTTAATCAAAAAGCGCTACCTCAACTTCAAATTACAGGTATTGATAAATCAATTCCAATGTTGCATGGTTTTCAAAAAATAATGCAAAGCCAAGGCCATACAGCAATAACAGACTCTCTTCCACTGCACTATGAATCAATTAATCATCAACAGCATGTTTTAGATTTGGAAGAAGCTGATCTAGTCACAATGGCTTTGCAGTCGTTTAAAGAGAAATTGCGTTAGTATTATGGTTCAAATCGTACCTCTACTTCTGCCAAGCTATCAGGCAAACCGACCACCGCGATATGGTCACCGATTTCAAGGCGTGTGTATCCGTGTGAGACTAGCCGATTTCCATGTCGGGAGATTGAGAGGATCAGTACATCGTGCGGTAAATGTATGTCACGGATTGCCACTCCATTGAGGTCTGGGTTATTCATCTCAATTTCCATAAAGTCTTCATCCGGGTCCATCCCTAGTAGTAAGGAAGCAGTAAAGGGGGAACGGACAAACTGATCGAGCAAGCTGACCATGGCGGTTTCTGGATTTACCGCCAGTGCCAAGCCATGGAATTTTTCAAAATTGTTCGGATCCTGTAGCCGGACAATCACGTTTTCTGTGCCAAATTTTTCGTAAATAAGTTCGCATATGGTGAGGTTTTCCTCATCTGATAGCATTAGTACAACACTTTCTACCTGTTCTATGTTCAGGTCCCGGAGTGCCATTTCGGTAATTTCCGGCATTAATTCAATATGAGGCGATTCGACCGTTGTGTTAGCTAAAATTTCTTTGCTAAGAGTAACCAGCATGACATTCCATTCGTGGCTTTCGAGTTGCTGAGCGAGCTTAATTGATTGACCCTCCACGCCGAAAATGATGGCATCGCGGACGCCATCAAATTCAGGCTTTGTGGCACGCGTGTGGGATTCACCAACCCGATTGATCACCCATTTCAGGATAGGTGGTCCCACAATCTGGTTAAGTACAATAACTCCGATGGAGAGGGTGGCCAGTTCGGCTCCCCAAACACTAAACTCGACTGCAATCTCCTTTGCCAACCCCACACTAACTCCTGCTTGTGTGATAAAGCCAAAACCAAGTAGATGACTTCCAGGGCTGCGTTCCTGAGCGATCGTTGTTCCTACGAAACAGCCGACAAATATTGCAACCAATCGGACGGCAAAGAGAAGCAACACAATCTTCCAGACTTGCCCCAAGGTGTCAATTTGGAGCTCGATTCCTACTAAGGTGAAGAAAAGTAAGAATATCCCCGGCGACATTTTTTCAAGAATGTGTCGAAAATCGAATGCCATTCGAGAGTAATTGGTTACACAAAAACCAGCTATTAAGCAAATCAGAAGTGGTTCAGAGAAGAGGCCAATTGGAAGTTCAAACAAATGGAGATTATGAAGCTTAGCCGACAGCAAAAAAATGCTCAGACCGAGTAGCAAAATCAAAGTACCTTGGATCAGTAAAAAAGGTAAGGTCATGATCAAACGAAGGAGTAATCCAATAAGGATACCCAAGCCAATATCAAGCAAGATTTCAAAGACCACGAAGGTAAACAGACCTATGTTAAAGGCCGCCCCTTCAATGAGGACGTCAGCGACGGAAACCGAAATAGCGAAGATGATGATAACGACGGCGTCCATTAGTACTGTTGCTCCCAACACTTTATGGGTAAACGGTCCGTGGGCTCGCAGTTCCTTTATAATCGCCAGTGCAGAGGAAGGAGAGCGAGCAATCATGATTGTTGCTCCAAGCATTGCAACGGCTAATACTTCTTTCTGAGGAAGAGACACCATAAAGGGGATTTTGTCCTGAATTAAGATGAAAGCCGTGATACCGATGGCTAATACGGAAATAACCAGCCCGCTAATAATGGAGACGATGCTGCGAAAATAACCTTGGATGACTTGGCGTTCCAGTTCGGCACCAGCTGCAAAGCCGATGAAGGCGAGGGCCATTTGGCCAAGGAACAGGAACTGAGGAATATTATCAGTATGGACGAAATCAAGGACGAACGGCCCGGCAATGATCCCAGTAGCTAGGAAACCACTGATAAGTGGTAATTTGAGCTGGGAGAAGAGGTTACCCATCTTTTGGGCAGCGAATACAATGATAAGTAGTGCTACCAACAATATAGAAAGTGCACTCATAGATTCCATCGTGGCATTATAGACAATTGTGATTGTGATTGCAATAATTCTAATTGAAAAGTTGTGATCAAGTCGAGTTTTTCGATTCTTCTAACAAGCCTAACTAGCAGTTGATCCGTTTTTTTATTTGTCTTTCCTACTACAAAGAAGACAAGGTTGGTATAAGCTATACTATAAATTTTTAACGTTTTTCGATTTTCACTGGTACGCCTGCTTCCAACTTTAAATGAATGGTTTGTTCTGATAACTTGTAGTTGGGAGTGGAACCTCGGCCCTCTATTGACAGGGTAAATATCTGTAGCGGCACTCCCTGAAAATCCAGTGGAAGTCTCCAGTTACGGTTACTCCCATCTTTACTGTATGCGTAAATTGCTTCGTGAAGTGGTATGAATCGATCATTATCCTCAGCCAAAATTATCTCCTTAATTGTTACCTTCAGCGACCCTTGAGATTGAATACCAACTTCAGCCACAACGTCACCTGCATAGGTAATCCGCCAACCGTTACCAACTTCATCCCAGATCAACATCTCTCTTTCATTATAAAAATGATGGAGTAGAGTACCCAAATATATGCAATCCACAATTTCTTTCCAGTTGTGTTTCAATGTCCAAGTTAGTGTTTCCGTTGGCATCCAGCCAAAATGTTTTTGGCGAACATCTAGTGGTAGATCGTCGGGAGGCCATTTTCTGTAGGAAAGATCAATGTGGAGGCTGTTACAAATGCCATAGTCGGCCGTAGTATATTGACCCAGATGGCTACCTCGTCCCCCGCCGGAGATGCGGCAGTGAAGGATTTGGCGCATTCGGTCAGGTGAATCGTAGTGCCAAAATCCGCTCACCAGAATAGATGGATCGATTGGCAAGCCATTATGACCTTCTGTGGTAATCGTAATCCCTCGCTTTTTTAGCCATTCCATAATCGGCATTAGTCCGCAGACAAGCTCTTCTATTACTCCGATCTCTTCCCAGCCTGTTTGATAAAGTGTATTGGTTAGACGCATATTATCCAGATGAAGCGTTTTCGCTATAGGAAAACACTCCATATATTCTTCTAAGCGCCGGAATATCTCGTTTGTTTCAACATCGAGTGTATGAGAGATGGAACCATGAACATTAAGTGCGTCCTCTCCCGGATTTCCACTTTCGACTACATATCGATGATCCCAATCTTGGCTGTTTCGGTAGGCGTCATCAATATTGCAATGATAACTTAAGATCGCATTGTATTTTTCCTGACATGATTCAGAAAGTTGTCTTAACTGTTCTTCTGTTCCAATTTCTGGGTTTGTCCCTCCACCTAGGGTAGGGTAGGCACCGTCATGCCCTCCCAATTGTTGCCCAACGAGATATATGATTTGTGGTAATCCATCAGTAATGTGAAACATCGCCTTGATGATTTCTTCACTGTCTTCAAGATTAGTGCAACTTCCAGCATCTGGTGGTGCATAGTGCATCAAAATCTTATATTTGACTGCGTCGTAGTAGAGAGAATCACCTTTAGAATGTGAACGATTAATCCAAAGACGATAATCACTTAAATTAGCTAATTGGTCTCCATTAATATCACCTAAAAAACCAACGGTGACCTTCAACATTGGTAAAACTTTACCTCTGACCCGGTATTGGTATGTATTGAGAGCTATAGTGTAGGTCTCTTGTGTTGTTCTCTGATGTATTATTGGAAATAAGGGATAATTGCTATCAACGAAAGCGCAAACTTGGTTGTTCCAAATTGCTCCATAAATCAGAGGTTTTGGTGGTCCTGATTGATCTAGTTCNGCAATCANACCAATGGCATCAGTAGCCCACATTTTGTAGCCAGCGTTGGGATCAGGCTGACCTGTTGACATGTGCCAGTACCGATATGAAGAATCATTACAAATTAGTATCGGAAGATTGGACCAACCAATTGATTCCAGTTTTTGTTCCGGATCATTAATTTCAATCAGTGAAATCGAAAGTTTGCTTCCTTCTAAGGTAAACTGCCAGTGGATTACAATTTGGCTGGTTTTTAGTCTTGTTTGATAAGAGACAACGTTTTGAGCAATTGTGACTACCGTTTGCCATTCTNGCCAAGGGATGCAGCAACCGTTGATTTGTAATTCTCCGTCCGTGTTGGCACCGCCAAACAGCTGACCGGTAGGTTTATGGAAATATTGNTTGACAATTGGCAGCGTTGAATCTAACTCAATCTGCATTATCTCGTTTTCTAGAATCATACAAGTTTCCACCTTTGGGTTAATAATAGTTTTTCATTCTTACTCTCTGATAAGGTGATCAAAAATGCCTCTGCAGGTTGATTATTCGAAGGTTTTCGATTTACTGAATCTTCATCCAAAAGCTTTTTAATAACAGGCATTGTAATATTTTNCTATCTTTGTCTCTTCTCTACATAAANTGGATGTTGGGATTTAATAATAATATATCCGTTTGCTTTGAGACAAAGTGATTGAATTTGTCTTTAAAAATAATGATTTCTCAAAGATAGTGAGGCTGATGAGTCACTCCTAATAAATTTAAGAACAAAGTTGGGTTCTAGTCAAGATGAGAATGAGCAATGCCAATCATTTAAATAAGAGACTAATTTTCATTAGTTAATTGATCTTATTTTATTCGTCAAAGTAAATGGTCATGGTGTTTATTAACTGATATAATACCAACTGTGTAGTACCTCAAGCTGATTTTAGGCACCTTTTTCCAAGTAGACATTCTAAAGTCAAAAGTAGACGTTCTAAAGTCAAAAATCTGGTAAAGCGTTATGCTAGTCAATTTCGTCATGGCAATTTTCTCGTCTTTTGACCAATTGAGTATGCAGATCGAAACTACTACGACCGTTGGACTCAAGAGCAAGTTAGCCCAAATCGAATTTGACAAAGACTCCGGAAGAATAGTTAAACTNGCACTTCTTAGTGATAAGGTCNCNTCCTACCTCAATGCCGTAGCTGCGACTGGCAATCCATTTACATTTTACTTTGGTGTGCAGCCGCTCGAAGATACCCCAATTGGCGGCCATTCAATNNATGCAAGAGAGTTTCAGTTGCGGCAATGCAATTTTGAGAATGAAGACCAATCTGTTCTTAAGCTTACCTGCTCGAGTAAANGGAATGGTGTTGAACTAGAATCAACCTTGAAGGTAGAAACAGTCGAAAGTGGCGCTTTTGATCTGACATTAAGCCTCACAAACGCATCGGCTTCGAAACAGGTCGTCATGGCCGACTTCCCGTCACTTTCAGGTATTATCTTAAGTGATGACCTTGCAACTGATTTGTCTGTCTATATGAGATATGCGGGTGCTTCCGGTACTGCTGCTTGGAAAGATATAGTGAATCGTTATGGTGGTCATTGGACCTTTCAATTCGACATCGTCTATAACCAGCAAAATAACCGTAGTCTTGGGTACATGATTCTTGATGAGGATTGGGGTTCAAAGTCATTCCATCGCACGCCGGCTGGAGCTATGAAAGTGCTTCACCTGCCATCAGTGGAACTTGAATTCGGCCAGATGTACACTTGGCCAACGGCTAGGTTAATGGTAGTAGACGGCAGCTGGAAGGTAATCGCACGCGAGTATGGTAATTGGATTCGCTCCAAGTTCGATATCCCAACCCAGCCACGTTGGTACCAAGAAACGAATGATTTCCGCTCCCTACATCTGCCCGACTGGGGAGGGCATATTGGTGGCACTAAGTTCGAGACTTCTACCGAATTCCGACTAACTTACTTTGACCATTTCTTGCGACATGGTTACCTCACTGGTGAGACTATGGTACAAGAGGTTCACGGCTGGCGAAATTGGGGGCCAGATAAAGGTATCGATCCGACTGGTAACCGTGCAGATCTAGGTGGGAATGAGAAAATGAGAAAGGGAATCAAACAAGCTCAAAGAGCCGGAAGGAAAGTGAATTCTTATTTTGGAGCATCCACTGGAATTTACGATGTAGTCGAAACCAATAAGCCGAGAGAGTATTTTGAACTTATGCACAAAGATGGTAGCCATTTTAAAGCTTATCCTTTCGAAGAACACCACCCTCGTTTTGGGTTCCGACAGGCGACCATGTGTCCTGGTTTGAACTCATGGCGTCAGTGGATCGTTCATGCAACGACTAATCTTATCGAGCATGGATTCGATGGTTTCCGACTTGATGAACAGCCATTTGATTTGGACTGTTTCAATCCTGATCACTACCACGAGAATCCCTACGGTGGTCCGCAGCGGGTTGCTGAACTGATGCGGACGGTCCGAGAGGCGATGGACAGAATCAATCCAGAGATCATCATTATGTCAGAATGGGGAACTGACTATCAGGTGCCATACATCAATTCAGTAATGATTCATTCGCATACTGGCTTTGCTGTTACCCCAGCTCGGGTGGCATTTCCGGAACTTTATTGGCTACCTCATTATCCGTTAGGTGCTTTTGAATGTGCCCTCAATGGCTGGATGACCCAAAATGATGGTGTTTGCACATTGGGCGAAGCTCTTAATCGCGCGCCAGATATGCCTTGGCCAAATCGAGAACGATTTGCAAATCTGGATAATCATGGTCCGATTACCAAGTGGCGTCGGTTACGTTCACAGTTTCTCGAGGCACTTGCCCACGGACAAACCTCCGACATTGATCCTTATTGTCCGGAAGATGATTTTTGGAGGGGGACGCTCTTCCGATCGGAACACTATGACCTGCTTGTTGGAGGTTATCCCGACGGTACCATAAAACTTCCGAAACTGCGAAAGATCAAGCTGGATGGACTTTCTTCAGATATTGCTACTGGTTACGAAATTGATGCCTATACCTTAGAGAAATGGTCAGTGGAGATAGAGAGGGGGGCAACCAATATCTTTGTCGCAGTGAAGAGTGGATTCAGTGTGGTTCTACTGCCAAAATCCTCGTGCCCACCGAAAGTNGAAGCAACGNNCTCNAAAGGAATNATTACTCTGNACTTGTTNGCTCCTTGGAGAGAGGATNTCANTAAAAAAGAGTTTAAAGCNTGGATTGAAATTCCTGGTTTTGAATTGGTAGGNTCNCCAGAAATAAGCATACCTGCGGTGGTAGAATTCAAGAAAACTCCAGCTACTGAGGAGCCTGGTAAATACTATTTCATTATACGTGGAGACCAGACTCTTCCTTACCGTGGATGGTTCGATATGGAATGACGAAAAGCATAAGTACTGATCCGTCATTTCACTCGTTCTTTCCTCCTTTTCTTGTTTATTTTACTTCATTTCCTACCTTTCCTTTATTCAGGGTTTGTCCTTGACAGGTTGGTCTATTATGTATTCGACAGCCTAAAGAAAGGGATGATAGTCCAATTTGCCGAAAGTTTTTTCAATGTTGATAATCTAAAAGTTATTGATAGCAAGATGAGTCGTAAAATACGAAATTTGAATCATATATCAAGGATGGGAAGATGCTAGAAAGAAAAATAACCCTTTACAAGCCACATGGTGCCTGCTGGCGGCTGAGTAATGATTATTTTATACTGGATGTTGATGATGTTTCTGGCGTTTTACAGGGTCTATATTTAAAAAATGATTTCAACGATGCAAACTTTATAGGGAATGAGGAAAATACTGCGACAAATGTTGCTTGGAGAGGACGCTATGTTNAGGGCATGAACCACAGAGCTCCTATGTATGGGTGGACTGGAGATATTTTCCTCAAAGNCCGTCTCGAGAGTGAATCCGAAGAAAGGCTAGATGCCATGTATACTTTCTTTTCCGATGATATTAGAAGTATTGAGTGTGCTGATAATAATATCACCTGCTTCTACAAAGGGGACTCGGAATACGTCGGTGGATTTAGGAACTTCGAGGTAACGAGTACTTATCGGCTTGAGAGAGATGAAATTTACTGGGATTTTTCAGTCAAAAATTGTGCGTCGGAGACAATGGTTATCGGGGAACTTGGAATACCGATGGTTCTGAATACGAGCATCTATAAGGGAAGTGCCATTACTGGACTCAACCATAGATCAGTGGAGAACCAGAAGTATTTGAATGAAAATCGATTTGAGAAGCACTATCTCGCTGCAGGCCACTCATCCTGTTATTCTGCAGTCCGTTACGGTGGTAAGGGGAATCATCTTATGATTGTCCCAACTGGAGACACTTTTATTGAAGCTATTGGAGAAGAGGGGGAGTACGGGCATGAGTCGATGATGAAAACCCAAGGTACATTGATCTATCTGTATTCCAAATCGGCAGCCAGAATCCCGAGAGAAAACGGTCACCGGGACTTAGTTTTAAAACCAGAAAGTGAGAAAANCTTCAGCTTCGTTTTTCAAATAGCAAGGGACATTCTNGATCTCAAGGAGAAGTTTTACAAGAACGGCAAGATAGATGTAAAAGTTATTCCGGGAATGGTCCTTCCTCAAGATGGAGAAGGGAAATTGTTGCTTCGTTGTACCAAGACGATTCATGGTATTGAGGCGGATGAGGGAATGACAGTCGAACCCTTAGGTGCTTGGGGAGGACAACATATTTACACGCTTCGTGTGAACAAGGAAGGAGAGCTGAGAATCCGAATAACTTATGGTGATGATGAGTGGACCACGCTATTGTTCTATGGAACGCCCCCACTGGAGGAATTAATTCACGCGCGAGCCGATTTTATTGTAAAGAATCAGCAAATTAAGGATGTTGAGGATCCTTGTTGCTACAGTTTCAGNAGTTGGGACAATGACTTNGAAAAA
The DNA here is from genome assembly GCA_002697225.1 of Candidatus Poribacteria bacterium. Next base: position 25,510 of record NZUQ01000056.1, on the reverse strand, counting down.
ATGGTGGATTTGGAAATGGACCANGGGCTAGGCAGTATTGAGATAGGCGGAAGCGACGACCGCAATTTTGCACCTCCTGTTTTTCTGTCGGCGAAAAACTCCTATTATCCCAATGCAGATGAAGTAAAAGCGCTCGATGAGTTTATAGAAAATTTCCTTTATGGGAAGCTCCAGGACAGAGAGACCTTTACCATAAAGACAAGCCTTTTTGATAATTATCAAACGTATGAATTTCTTAAAGGGAAACCGGGTTTTGATACTATAGAAAATTTTTTGATTACTGATGATGCCGGTCAAGAGACAACGTGGAGAAGGTGGGATTACGTCTGGAGAATTTACAATTATCCGCATGCTTACAACATATATTACAATATGTATAGGATCGCAAAATATACGAATATAAAGGTCAGCCGGTTTTATAGAGAGTACCTGCTCTTTGCGTATAAAACGGCCATGGCTTCATACCTTGATTCAACATATGCCGACCATCTGAAATTTAGGGGGTTTCAGCGGTACACTTGGGGGAATATGTCCGAGAGCCATGCTCCCCTTGGGTCATTCAGGCTGGAATATATTTTGGAAGCTCTGGGCGAAGAAGGTATGACGACGGAAAAGGAAGAACTGAGAGGTACGCTCGAAAAGCGCAGCGAGCATTTTATCACCGAGGAATACCCTTTTTCCTCGGAGTACTTGGGGCCAGGGGCGAGTACGAACCACAGTCCTTGCTATGTTCTTGCCAAGCTGGTCAACAATGAGAAATTGAAGAATACGGTTGTGAGAATGATATTGTCCGCAAAGGACTGGTATCCCAGATGGTACAGTTACGCAGCNTTGAACAAATTCATTGGTAATTACACTACCTCTCTGCATGCATATCCTCTTCTAGACCGTTATCAAGTTACGGGTGACGATTACCTGCTCCAGATGGCATATGGAAGTCTTCTCGGGCACTGGTGTTGCGTGGATTCAAAGGGAAAGGGTTATAATAGTAGAGAATGGCGCTTTAATCCAGTTGATAGGACCCATCCCAGATACAATTTCTACGTTAATGAAGCACAGTCATTGGAGCTGGGTGTTGGTCTCAATAGAAACTTGAGCTTATTGTGTGCTACATTGGTGTTTGATGAGCATTTCGGGATAACGGGTTACGGATGTTCCGGTTCGGCAACAGAGGATGGGTATCAACTTGATCCGTGGTCGGGTTTTGGTTTTAAAGCCAATATAGTTCCGCTCGGAGTGACGCTTGAAACTTGTAATGCCAAAATGACGAGAGTAAGTATCAGCAGAGATAAAAGAAANATCGGAATACAGTTGGCCGCGCCAGCACCTGAAATCGCCAAAGGAATGGTAATCATAAATGGACTTGATGCTGGAATGTATCAGGTTTCAGACAGCCGAGCTAGTTGGCAATGCCAAGTATTGAGGGAAGGTTCACTTCGGGTTGAAGATATGAATTCAACGGAAAAAATCGAAATTCAAGCCAAATGAATAGGGTTTCGTCAAGCTTCNTATCAGTTTATTCTCAATTTTCGTCGATGTTCCAGGAACAATCGATATTATTATCCTTGTAAAACTGTTTTAGCGCCAGTTTATCAAACCATAGTTGGATTTCTTTGCCTAAAATATGACCGACACTACTTACCTTCAGATAGAGGCCTCCCGCCGTCCAACTGGGCATGATATTGTATTGTCCNGTTTGTGCNGCGTAGACACTGAGCAAAGCCAGAGGTTCCATTGAATCAAGATTAGCTGTTTTATGACTGTCTCCCAAAATTTCAATCACACTTTTCCCTTCATGAGGTTCCTGAAGCTCTGGTTTGTCCATAACAGGGTTCTGAATGATGAAATTGTCTTCCAGAGTAAAAAGACCACTATCGGTATGTTGTCTGGCTTCGATCAGGTTGTCACCAATTCGTTCCGCCATTTTCAAGAACTCCGGTTTCGGTTCCACCCGGAACAGGTCAACCAANGCAAAGATATAAGCGGGCTCTAGAGCATTAGTATTAAAATTCAAGAGCGATTCGCTGTTTTTTTCGATGCCAATGTCTCCAATTCCGACTGCTTTGAGCATATCCCGAAGGTAATCTCTAAATTTCCTCCTACCATTGGAAACCCGATATCCTCGGGCACAGACAGAAGTATAGAGAGGCGTGATTCTTTGGGGCAGGAAGGCTCCTCCATTCTTTGCTCCAAAGTAGAGTTTCTCCAACCTGAAAGGACCCTCTATACGAAAATCCGTCAGATCCGTTCCGTCGATAATGATGCTTTTTAGCTTATTGCTTTCTTTATCGTATGAGGCATCTAGGAACCCGATGATGTGCTTTTCAACAGCTTCTTTGATATGGACCATTTCGCCTAAGCGGCTGTGTTTCTGAGCATTTTCTACGATAGCAAGCATCCCCATCATTTGAGTGATTGTATGGTTCAATTGATTTCCCACATAGACTCTTGGTTCGGTGGCCTGTGGATATTTTCTGCCGAAAATGTTAAGACCTCGTTTGGAAATTTGCGGATGTACAAGATTGGGCCAGATACCGGTCTCCGGGTCCCGCTGTTTGATAATCAAATTCAATAATCGTTCTGCCCAGATTCGGGGTGCTTCTTCCTGTTTCTGATATCCTAAGCTGTATGCAGCATAAGCAAGGTCTAGCGCCACGCTTATGAAAGAAAGATCGGAGCTTATGTCTGGATCCTTGTATCCGTCCCAGAATCTATTCCACGTGTTTGCATGATCAACCTGTTTCTTGAAATCACCGTGCCGGTTGTAGTGTAGCGCATTCCAATCCTTGACATTTGCCTCCCAAATACCTTTCATGAGCATTTCGCCCCGTTCAGGATTAACGGATCTGAGTAATTCCCAATAGGGGTATACATCCTCTATTTCGTGGACAACCCCTTTCATCCCATACGTATTGCCAGTGACCAAATCTACATAACCGTGACCNCCCCAGTGCAGAAGGCCACTTTCCTTATACCAATAATTGTTGAACATATATTCGGCGGCTTCTCCGGCAACGTTGACATATTTGCCTTCCCCGGTGAACTGGCTCAAGGAGGCTAGCAGTCTCATCAAATTTTGCTGGTTGTGGAAAAAACTCCAGACCGTCGGCACCGGCTCGGTTCCGGTTCGGTGAGATGTTATGGATCTAGGAGCCTTTAAATGCTCTATGTGTATGCAGTCTGCAAAGAGAGGCATATCTTTGCCGCTGTATCTGTCCCTCCCATACTGTATGGCTGTATTTGCGTACTGGCGCGTTGCTTTTAAAAATCGGTTACTATCTATTTCATCGGCGCTCAATGCCTTTTTGCCAATCCAATAATCCAGTCTATCAATACCCATACTTTTTCCTTATGTTNGGTTAATTCCTTCCCATATTTGGTCCTAATTTCAGGATGGNNGCACGGCGTTCTATGCAACTTTGACTTTATTATAAGCAACTGTGGTTTGTTCGCAAGCGATGACGCGACGAGGTAATTGCTCAGCTAAAAAGCGACTGTTCAGTCAACAAAATGTATAAGAGAATCTTTATGTCTGTTTATGTAATTCTTCTGGCTGAACTACTTTATCCCAAGATATCTTCAATGGTTAGTTGTCGCCCCGACATCTCCTGATTGGCTGCTTCTAGCTTTTCCCGGCTTGAAACCACACAAACCGCCCCCTTCNTAAAATTAGCTTCGAGCANNTCTAGCAAGGCTCTTTTNACCTCTTTGGGGGTGACATGCCGAAGTTGAGAGTAATGCTGTTCACGAAGTTCAGGAGTTTGTCCAATCAGATAACGTTGCAAAGCTTGGCCGGTTGCAGCCGCTGGTCGAATAGGCCTCTCGAATTGTTTGGCTGTAGCTATAATTGCATGATCGATGTCGGTTTGTGTCCATGCAACTTCGCGAATGTAGTCAGCAACACCAGAAAATACATCCAGTGTTCTGCTGATATGTGGATCACGGTAAGAACCCAGACTGAGGACACTACCGAGAGGGCTATAATTGAACATNGCCCCGTAAGCATTACCCCTAAATCGGATTTCGTTCATGATATAGTCTAACCGAACTAGATGGGCACCCACTGTCAAAGCGGTCTTATCCGAATGGGAGTAGTGTGGGGCAGGGATTACTTGTGCACAGTGCGCAACTTGGATTGGGCCGGCTAAGCCTTCAGACGGTGGGACATCATACGGAGTAAATCCAATAGACGTATCCCCAATNGATTCATGACGCATATCGGATATCCAGTTTTTNANGGTGTTTTGNACTATTGTAGCTGAATTATCCGAGCCGGTAAAACTCGCAGTCAAGCGGCCCCGCACTGGTAAGAAGTCCCGTATCGATTCAATCTGACATATGATGTCTTCACTACACGTATCAAAATTTTTGTTGAACCCTTCGACAAGTGTCAGTTGTGGTAACCCATATACCATTTCGGCTAAATACCCTTCGGGTGTCAAGCCGCGCGCAGCGTGGCTCATAGCGGTTCCTGATCCTTCATAAACCATGTCTGTCCGATATCTAGCCTGCGCTTGGACTAGCACATCCTGTAACCGGTTTTTGTCATTTGGCTCAATCGAAAAGAGTAGATCATGCAAGACTTCTAGGGCGGAAGACATTTGGTCGTCCAGAGCCTTCAAACTGAACTGAATATTCCACAAAGAATGATTGGCATCGTCAACACGAGTCCCAAAATCAGTCCAGCAGGAAATTCCACCAGTAGATGCCGCTGACCGCTGAGCAATCTGCTCATAATCCATCCCTGCTGCTCCCATTTTTCGAATTGCTTCAGTATAGCGTGGTAGGTAGGGCCAGAGTCCTGAGGGCATTCCCTTAAGATTAAAGTTTAGAACCAGATAATTCACACCGTTGCTAAACACATTGTTTCTTAACAACTTGACTCCATCAATGACTTCTATGTCTGACTGAATATGTGTAAGTTGATCTGGTAAGTCACTTACTTTCAATTGTGGTAATGTTTCCAGCAACTCGGGAGAATTAGGCTGACTATTTAGTCTGTCAAGTTCTTCGGCATCTTCCGCAATTTGTTTAACCTGATCATCTGTAAACTGTGTACGTGTTTTTTTCATTCGTTCGGTAAAGGCCATGTCGATTCGAGATTGCATTTGGCCGTCAGGTTTCAGCATGGCAGTGAGCCGGTGAGAGTTTGCCAGTAGCCTAGAACGTATCAGTTGATTGAAAAGTTGGGGATCGGACTCGTAGCGACGTTTACAGTTAGACAAATGCTCGCTCATACGTAAGAAAATCAACGGGTTTTTATCATAGATCCATGAACTGATTACCCGATCCATCATGTGTAGTGGGAACATCGATTGAATTTCAAGGTAGTGGTATGCAGATTGCTGAAAGGCAGCCTCAACTCGTTCTGGATCAATTTCACTTTCAGCGATTTGGGATAATGTTTCGGTAACTAACTGGACAAAATCGTCTAGGCGGTCGGGTTCACCTCCCTTGAGTCCAACGCTAAAAGTACTTTCTCTACCGATCCCACCTGCTCCTGAAGCAATAATGTCTGCACCTAAATTTGAGGTTATAATCGCCTTTTTTAAGGGAGCTGCTTCATTACCTAATAGGATGAGACTGAGAATATAAAGCAAAGCGATATCTTCTGCGTCCGTGGCGTCGCCAATTAACCATTTAATTACCATATATGTTTTTTCGGTAGACGGTTCATCTGCACCAATTGGATATGTATCTACTGTGGATCTCGGTTGATCCCATCGCACTTGAGGTGTGATACTGGCGTCAACGTCAAGACGATTGAAACTATTGAGCTTATCAGATAAAAATGCCAAATACTCCGTGGTAGGTATATTCCCGTACAGAAAGAAGTAGCTGTTACTTGGATGGTAATAGGTACTATGGAACTCCTTCAAGGCTTCATAGGTCAGGTCCGGAATAGCTTCCGGGTCNCCTCCAGATTCTTTNCCGTAGATTGTATCTGGAAGCAATTCGCGTGATATCGAGCGATAAAGGCGTGATTCAGGATCAGAAAATGCTCCTTTCATTTCGTTGTAGACAATACCTGTTATTGTCAGATCGCCTGTAGGGTTTTCTGGATCTGAGGGGGCAAAATGATGTCCTTCACGTCTAAATGTTTGTTCAGTTAATAAAGGATGAAAAACTGCATCAAAATATACCTCAGCCAAATTGAAGAGATCCTGTTTNACATTGCTTGCTACCGGATAATAAGTGCAATCTGAACCCGTCATAGCATTGATAAATGTTGCCATACTCATTTTTATCATTTCGAAGAATGGCTCTTTAACCGGATACTTGCCGGAACCTGCCAGAACTGCGTGCTCGAGGATATGTGGAATTCCAGTGTCATCTGGCGGTGGTGTGGGAAAACTAACCGAAAACAGGTTCTCTGCGTCTTGGTTGTAAAGATGAAGCAATCGTGCTCCGCTCTGTTTATGTTCGAGCTGGTAAGCTACCGACCGCAAAGCCTCAAGAGGTGTTACGTCCTTGACCTCGAAGCCATTGGAATTTTGTCCTACATACATTGTTTTTTCTGGAACAGCTGACATTCATTTTTCCTTTTACAAAAAATAAATTTACTATAATAAAATCGAGATTCATACTTGATTATAGGAATCTAATAATCAGGTATAATTTAGTACCAAGCTTTCTCATGTTCCTTGAAAGTTTACCAGTGGCATGTTAATCTACAAAGGCATGAAAAAAGTGATAATCNTTGCTCTGTTAGTTACTATGATATTACTCCCGCCTTTACAGACACACGCGGTTAGTCGGAAGACTCAAGGCAAGATCATACTTGCTTCTATTCTGACAGGAATTGCTATTCTAACCAAGTTACTGGAAGAACAAGATCGAAAAGATGTAGAGAAACTGCATAAAAAACTTGGCACACCAGACCATGTTATCGAGTTTCATCAGGGATTTGACAAAATACGAATCGAATGCTGGGAAAATCGAAAATACACCTTCAAAAATGGTGTTTTACAAAGACCTTCGCACCAAGTCTATAATAGTAACAATGATCTCAATAAACCTGAAACGAACATTTTTCAGCCAAAGTTTATAGGCGATTAGCAATTTGCGTTTCCCAAATAGAACAGGTATGTTAAGAATTATACCTACTAAGAAGCAAATTTAGCCATGTGCAATCTCGTTAGACCTTCAATCAAAACCTTAGGTTTCTTTTTANTGCTTATGTTCCCNTTCTCTCTGAATGCCCAAACAGGCACTANAGATCTTAAGACAGGAACTGAAAGGAATCAAACCAAAGACATTAAAGCCATTGTTAACCGTTTTGATCAACTCTATCGAGGCCAAACCAGTTATGCAAAAATGGAGATGCAAATTGCTACGCCACACTGGGAGAGGACTTTGGGTTTGGAAGTATGGGCGGAGGGTATGGACAAAACGTTTATTTTAATAACCTCACCTAAAAAGGAAAAAGGGATTGCTACCTTACGTATTAAAAATGAGATGTGGAATTATCTACCTAAGACAAACAAGGTGATGAAGATTCCACCATCCATGATGATGGGGTCTTGGATGGGTTCCGATTTCACCAATGATGACCTGGTGAAGGAATCTTCAATGATTGATGATTACGACTATCAATTCCTTTCTGCTGATGAAGCCAAGATCGAAACTGACCATGACGCATTCCTATACATTCAATTGACACCAAAATCAGATTCACCGATTGTTTGGGGTAAGATCGTCGTAGCCGTTGAAGAAGACGATTTTATCCCTGTGTGGCAAAGATTCTACGACGAAAAAGATCGCCTGATGCGTATCTTGAACTTCAAAGACATTAAGCAATTTGGAAATCGAAGGATACCATCGGTAATGGAAATGATTCCGCAGAAAAAGGCAAAGTACAAAACAGCCGTCAGATTCCTAAAAGCTGATTTCGATTTCCCGGTGAACAAAAAAACATTTACACTTCGCAACTTACGCCAGAGAAGATAGAGGGCACCTGGTGATGATGTTGAAGATTGCATTTCGCAATACCCTCCGCCAAAAAAGACGCACTATACTGACTTCATTGGCAATGATTGTTGGTTTCACTCTTCTCTCGTTTTCTATTGGTTTATCTGATGGCAGCTATTCTTTTGTCATTAATATGTTCACTCGAAACCGTTTGGGACATATTCAGATCCACCATCACGGTTATCTTGATAAACCATCACTTTATGCAACCATAAACAATTATCAATCCGTTGGTCAGATCATAAAAAATGTGAAGGAAGTGGAAGCTTGGGCACCTCGTATTTACTCGGTAGGGCTCGGATCGATTGGCGAAAAGAGCACAGCCATAGAAGTCGTAGGTATCGACGCTGTNCGTGAAGTCATGGCAACTCAGTTTGACAAGAAGATCATCTCCGGGAGGAGTCTGTCCAGTATCCCTGCTAAGGAAGCAATTCTGGGTAAAGGACTAGCAGGAATTTTGAAAGCCGACATTGATCAAGAGATTATGATTGTCTCTCAGGGAGCAGACGGCTCGATTGCTAATGATGTATATACCGTTGTGGGTGTCGTTGACAGTGGTGATCCGCTACGCGACCGGATGGCATGCTACCTTCACATCAAAGATGCACAGGAATTGTTTGTGCTTGAAGGAAGAATTCATGAGATTGCTGTCATCGTGTCTGATCTGTCTAGAGTCAGTAAAGTCACGGAGAGGATTAAAGTAAAATTGAGTGATTTTTCACTAGCTATAGNTCCNTGGCANGAGTTCGCCAAGTCATTTTACCAAGCAATGCAAGTTGACCAGCAGGGGATGTGGATNNCACTCTTCATNATCATACTGGTTGTGGCAGTAGGTGTTTTAAATGCAGTATTGATGTCGGTCTTGGAGCGTACACGAGAATATGGCATGTTAAAAGCTGTTGGTACAAAGCCTCGGCAAATTTTCTGGTTGGTACTTTATGAAGTTAACATTATTGCTCTGGTTAGCGTTGTGATCGGAACGATACTTGCCTTAGGGTTTCCGTTGAGTACGTTAATTAACTATTTATTGGCGATAAACGGTATTGCCTTTCCAGAAATAAGTTATGGGGGCATGAAATTTCAAACCGCCTTATATGTGGAAGTGAACGCGCGCAGTATTTATATCCCTGCTATTACCATCGTTGTGTCTGCGATGGCAGTTAGCTTATTCCCTGCCCTAAAAGCTGCCTTCGTCACGCCAGCGAAAGCAATGAGAACACATTAGATTGGCCAGCGGTAATTAATTTATTATGTGGTGGATACTTATTAAGCTTGCATGGAGAAATCTGTTCCGGAACACGCGTCGCACCTTCATTGCCGGAACAGCTATCGGCATCGGTCTAGCCGCACTCATTTTTGTTGATGCACTATGGATTGGGATGGAAGAGAATATGATTAGGATTGCTACCTCTTCTTTTCTAGGCGACGGGCAAATTCACCAAGAAGACTTTCGGCAGACACAAGAAGTTGAAAGAACGATCAATCAACACCATCAGGTCATGTCCAATTTGAAACAGGAAGAGGTCGTGGCCCATTTCACCCCTCGGACCTTTGCCTTTGGTATGATCACCTCACCAGCCCATGTCATCGCTGTTGCCTTGGTGGGAGTTGATCCTGTTACAGAGAAATACCTATCTCATGTTGATGAGATGATAACAGAAGGGGGATATTTCGAAGGCGATAACGAGCGAAACATTGTCATTGGTAGCAAGATGGCAGAGGTCCTNGAGGTCGAGATTGGTGATCGGGTTGTTGCTACAGTCTCTCAGGCTAAAACCGGTGATCTCGCTCAGGAAATGTTCCGGATCTCTGGGGTTTTTCATTTTCACAACCATGAAATGAATCGAGGGATGGCATTTATTCGACTTGAAAAATCGCAGCAGATCCTTGGACTCAAAGATGATGTCCACCAAATTGCTATCAAGTTTACGGACGTAAAATATGGTCAAGACAAACTACTTCCATTTTGGAGTAAATATTCCAAATACGGGAATGAAGCAGTCAGTTGGACTGAGATTCTGCCAGAACTGGAAACTATATTTGAATGGACGAATGTTAGTAAGGTTCTTTTGGGTTTTGTCTTTTTCATTATTGTTGTGTTTGGGATTATCAACACGCTTTTTATGTCGTTGTACGAACGAATGTTTGAGTTTGGCGTGTTGCGAGCTNTTGGTACGCGTCCATCACGTATGGCGCAACTGATTCTTTTCGANGCTGGATCCTTGGGTGTTTTGAGTATTGGAATTGGGATTATCTTGGGTNTTATCACAACCTACATCTGTTCAAAGACGGGAATAGATTACACAGGGATCGAGGTAGCTGGAGTGACCATACAGGAACTGATCTATCCGGTTATGGTTATAGACCAGTTNATCTTCTACCCTTTCTGGGTGCTTGTTTTTACTACTATTACAGGTTTATATCCCGCCTGGTATGCCGCAAGAATGTCTCCCGCGGAGGCCATGCGGCGGGTGGGCTAGATTGAAGGAATAGAGGATATATGACCAGTCATCAAGTGATTGTTACAGAGGATTTGACCAAAACCTATTCGGCAAATGACGTACCGGTTTATGCGCTTAGAGGAATCAATCTAACAATTACGGCTGGTGAGTTTACAGCTATTGTTGGTCCATCAGGGTCGGGGAAAACGACTTTTCTCAACATAATTTCCGGATTAGATCAGCCTACGGAGGGAAAAGTATGGTTGAGCGAAGAGTTGCTGTCTAACATGAGTGGTCGTCAACTTTCAGATTTTCGCCGTGATAACATTGGATTTNTCTTTCAAGCATACAACCTGATTCCTGTGTTGACAGTAGGGGANAATATTGAATACATTATGCTTCTGCAGGGTATTCCCAAGCTAGAACGTCATCAACGGGTAGTTGATATCCTCGANGTGGTTGGGCTTGCTGGATATATAGATCGTAAACCCCCACAATTATCGGGGGGGCAACAACAACGTGTTGCTATCGCTCGTGCCATGGTTTCACAACCGACAATTATACTGGCAGATGAACCGACAGCGAATCTGGACTCAAAAACCGGATCCGAACTGTTGGATATGATGTATCAACTCAATAAACGAACTGNTATGACCTTTGTATTTTCTACACATGATCAAACGGTTATGGACAGAGCACAACGCCTGATTACTCTTAAAGATGGGCTGATTGACAATGACAATGTTCGAGAGTAGCCCTGAACATCATGCAGAAGACCTTTGCTTATATTTTAGCTTTTATATTATTGCTTCCTAATCTTTCCGCTGAATCCCTTCAAGCCGGCGGCTACTATAAAAGTTTCTTCACCGTTTTAAATTCAACATCGTTGACTGAATCTGTTACTCAACAAAAATCCTTTATGGTTAGCAACCAAGTTCGGCTCAACATCTCTTATGAAGTAACTGATCNTCTATCGTTTAGTACATCCTACAATTTTTCTCCGCGTTGGCAGGAAGGGCCTTTCTTCGAGGAAAACCGTTTTAATGCTGGAATTGATCCTACTTCCTACCGCTTGGTTGATTTGAACTCACAAATATATCCTTATGGAGACGATTCGATCGAGGATTTTGGAACCTTTCAAAACTTGGATCGTGCCTTTGCCACTATAAGCACAGANATCATGGATGTCTACATTGGTCGGCAGACGGTAGCTTGGGGTAGTGGGCGTGTTCTAAATCCAACCGATATCTTGGCTCCTTTTACTTTCAACGAATTGGATACTGAAGATCGTTTTGGTATAGATGCCCTACGGATACGAATCCCGGTGGGTACAATGGGCGAGTTTGATACTGGCTACGTGTTGGGAAAGCATTTGGATTTCAGCAAGAGTGCGTTTTTCTGCCGAAGCCAATCCAATTTTATGGAGACGGACGCATCAGCTTTAATGATGATTTTTCGAAACAATTTCCTGATCGGCTTTGATTTCGCTCGAGCTGTCGGTGGGGCTGGGTTTTGGCTGGAAAGTGCTTATGTGTTTCCGAATATATTGACGGATGAGAATCNGCCGTCCAGTAAGTATCTTCGGACGTCTGTTGGTCTAGACTACAGCTTTAGCGGTACAATTTACGGATTCACGGAATATCATTTCAGTCAAGCTGGTATGGGAAATCCNGAAGATTATTTTNCNAACCTGATNCAACCAGCATACACTGATGGGGCAGTGTATCTCATGGGGAGACATTACCTAGCTCTTGGTATNGTATACCAGATCATATCTTTGATTAATCTGAGTGTTCAGCCACTACTCAACCTGATTGACAGATCCACCTCCCTTTCAGCTCAAATTGAGTATAATGTAGCACAGGACATCTATCTGTCTCTAGGCATGTGGATAGGCATTGGTCAACAATCTGACATTGTGGGTGACAATTCTACAGCTCAAAAACTTGATTCAGAGTTCGGCGGGTATCCAGATATCTGTTTTTCTTCCTTACGGATCTATTTCTAATTCTGTNAATTCTGTGGCTACCCAGAATTATTTGCACGTGCCAGTCGTTCCTCCGCCACATCCAGATGAAAACAGACCGATTCAATCGCTTCTGTCTCTGGACTCATGGTGACATTTGGTTGGCTATTCTGATTGGTTGCTGCAATGAGATGACCATTCTGCCAAAAACAGTCAAGGATATACCATGAAATTTGGCAGGCAACGTTGAAATCGAGTTCATCCTCCTCCGAATCGACCGCATACGATTCGATTGTATTGAAAATCGATAGTATGGCTTCTAATTGGTTGTCGTTTAATGAAGCCAACCAATTTTTGTGACTTCCTTCAAAATCAGGTAGTCGGCTAAGTTGCGTTTGAATGTCACCTGCCAGATGTTTAAATGCTTGGAATTCAAGTTCGAGTTTGCTGGTTCCAGACAAAGAGAACTCATGTTCAGCTACGGTTTCATTGTCCGATGGGTTATTAAGCATCTGCAAAAATTTATCAACATCCATAATAATAGTTGTCCGTTTATTTACTGGCTTTAACTATTTTTATGTTTGGTTAATTTTTGAGCAACGCGATAACCTTCTAAGTTCGGATCCGTATCTAGTAGTTCCTGTACTGTTTCTGTGCTTCGGCGTTGAGGACAAAAGCTAGGGTCGTTCGCCATCCTCAAGGCTAGTCGGGCGGCTACAGAACTACCTGCTCTCAGATTAACCAAATCAACTTTATCCAACGTATCATACATTGTATGACCGAATCCGCGACCTCCTGGTGCAGCTTCGGCATCCCCCATATGTCCAGTCGGAATACCTTGGATTAAAAATGGAAAATGATCGGAATACGGATGCACTTTTTGACCAATTGGCATTTCTATGGCCATTTCCTTCTTTGCCTGTTGAAAGAAAGATTCCAATTCGCACCATTGATGCAAAACTACACCCTTTCGGCTTTTACCACCAGCAGCATCTAGATTGAACATGAACCTGATATTATCAAGTTGATCCGCATGTTCGTCAACATATCGATACGCCCCTATTAAACCAATCTCTTCCGTACCGAAGGCTATAAAGCGCACGGTGCGTTTCAAGTCGTTTCCAGCATATTGGGATAGAACCCTTGCGGTTTCTATAACGATCGCCATGCCGGAGGCAGGATCTGTGGCACCTTGAGAAATGTCGTGACCATCATAATGACAACCGAGAATAATCTGTTCATTTGGTTTTTCTTTTCCAATAAGATCTCCCACGATATTCCATGAATTACGTGGAAGGTTGGTATCAGTGGTGAGGAGACGCAACTGTACCATCCCTTTTCGTTCGATGAGCCGTGTTAGGAAAGCACCATCTTCCTTGGAAACTGATATACCTGGAATTGGAGCGGCTTTATCATCTTGCAGACTTCCTGTCTCTGGTCCAGCCCCCGGATGTTCACTCACAAAAATGAAGGCTTTTGCCCCAGCTAAAACTGTGCGTTCGTATTTCTCTTTACGATGAACCCATCTGCCCAAGTTTGGAGATGAGGCACTACTAGCCAAAACGATTTTCTCTTTAATGTCTGATGCTAGANGTTGATAATCTTCAGGAGCACCATAGCCTACNGATATCAGTTCGCTCTCGATCTCTGATGCTGGACAGTANGGTAAGGATATGCACTTAATTGGTTTGTGTATCGGCTCAATGATCTCGAGTGTAGCTTCACCGCGTNACCAACCTGCGTAAGAATAAGTTTCAAACCCGACATTCTGCAAGCCATATTTNTCAAAGGTATCTGCGATGAACTTGGCGGCCTGTTGTTCTTCAGGTGTGCCGGAGAAACGGGCACCAAAGTCATCACAAAGTACTGNTAGGTTATCCATTACTTGGGATGANGTATAGATATCACCCACCATTTGCTGATCAATGTCTAAATAAGGATTATTATTGTTCATATGATTTAATTTTTTATTACCCTTCATTCTTAAGATATTCTTACCAATCTGGTTTGCCAACGTANAAGGATCGATTTTCCATTGGTANTTGTATACGCAATCCNCCTAAACGGTGAGACTCAATTATGCCTATCAACATCTCCATNCCGCGTCGTGCAAGATGGATTGATCCCTGCGTTTNGTGATCCGTATCTAATGCATCAGCAATATTCTTGATGCCCATGATGGTCCCTGTTTGACGTGAGACATCAGGAAATGGATACTCTTCTAATATACTTGGGTGCTCGCCTTGTTTTCGAAACTGGCAAGCCATACCGTTGTTGAGTGTTCGTAACTTCCCTTTGGTTCCGCATACTTCAAATTCGGGACCGGTTCCTGCCGTGTTATATCCGTGAACACCGTTGGCAAAACGAGCATAACCATTGGTTATCGCTGGATCTATGTTTAATCGATTATCGTCCCAATCCTCTTCTTTACATATGATCGATCCTTGGACGAAATCAATCTCTGGGTCACCAGCTAAGTACAATAGCATATCTGCTGCGTGAGTCAGCCCCCATAGGGCGGAAGTCGCTCCATATTGGGCGATAACGCACCGAACATCACCAATTTCACCAGCTTCGATCAATTCCCGCATTTGTCGGTAAAATGGCATGTATCGCCGTTGGGTGCCATAATTGAATTTGACATTGTTCGCTTCAATGGCCTCTACCATAGCATCAGCCTCTTCCACCGAGCAGCAAAGAGGTTTTTCACAGTAAATGCCCTTGACACCATGTTGGGCAGCGAAGATGGTGATTTCGGCACGCGAAGCTGGACGGGTGGCTACACATACAATGTCAGGTTCTTCGACTTCGATCATTTCACGATAATCAGTGTAGCAACGTGATGCGTCGTAACGTTGGCGGATTGCTTCCGCTTTCTCTGGTAGTACATCAGATACAGCGACCAATTCCGTTTGGTCACAGGCAACACAAGCAGCCGCATGGGAAAAAGGAAGCCAGATAGAGCTATCTGGACGATGGCGGACTTCGTCATCGATTGTGGCGCCCATTCTTCCACATCCAACTAGGCAGGCTTTGTATTGAGTTGGCATGGTTTACTCCATAATTCGATTCTTTTTTCTTTTATCATATTCTAATGGTAGATGTAGATAAAAAATCTATAAAAGGGGTTGGGAGAAATTTTGGTTGCATTAGCCAAGATTTTTGTTAATTGTGCTGCAAAACTCAGGTATATAATGTCAAACTTCCACAATTTCCAAGGTTTCTGCATCAACTCCGTATGGAGCTTGGGCGATGACCTTTGCTCCGGGGCCAACTGTCAGTGAGCATCCAATACACTTCCGACCTTGCCAAACGCCACCGGTGATATTACCTACATTACTTACTCCAATAACGGTGATATCGTACTCCTTGGAGATAGTACCGTAAGAGTCCAACCACAGACTGCCGTAGGGATCCTTGACGTTGTCATGGTCTGCATCAACCGCCCATGCACAAGGAGAAAGCAGCAAATCTGCTCCCATACTGGCAAGCGATCTGGCAAAGTGAAGCGAGGAGGGGAAATTGTCAGCACATATGTTAAGGCCAATTGTTCCAAGTTCTGTTTCTGCAACGGATAGAGTATCACCAATTGAGTAGATATCCCGAGCAATGTCGAGGACATTGATCTTCCTGTGTTTCAGCAGGATTTCCCCACTTGGAGAAACTAGGATAGCAGCATTGTAGATGTGTTGGTCTATACGTTCAGTAAGACCCGCAACGACGTAGATATGATGATCTGCTGCTGCCTGAGATATCACTTGGCTAGTTGGACCGGGGATGGGTTGAGCTTCTATCTTAGCACTTGGGTGTGTCCAACCGACATCCAGGCATTCCGGCAGAACCACAATGTCACAATTATTGGTTGCTGCAGCTTCAATTGTGTTTACTGCCTGACAAAGATTTTTGTCAATTAACCCTCCCTCAACCCGCATTTGAGCCATTGCAATTCTACGCATATTAAAATTTCCCTTGGCGTGAGTCATTTACCAGATTACACGTGGTTTCGAAAACGGCAAGCTAACCGATGACGGTGCCGCCGTCGACAATAATATTTTGCCCGGTGACAAAACCTGCATTGGCAATTAGTGAATAGGCAACTTCAGCCACATCTTCGGCAGTAGCAACGCGACCCAACGGTGTTTCACCAGCGAGGCGTTCAACAAAATCTTCGTGTCCATCTACCCATCTCGTTTTCACGACACCTGGAGCAATACCATTAACCCTCACTTCAGGTGCCATTACTCTTGCTAGTGACTTTGTTACACTGATGGCGGCGGCCTTTGAAGCAGCATAGGCAATTGAACTTCCCTGACCAGTAATTCCTCCAATAGATGTAATATTGACAATACTACCCTTCTGTTTTTTCAACTCGTTGGCAACAGCACGGCAACAATTGAATACACCCTTCACATTTACACCCATGATGCTATCCCAATGCTCATCTTTTAAATCATCTAAGTTAGGTTGGGGAATAAAATGCGTNATGCCNGCACTATTGACTAAAATATCCAGTCTCTTGAACTCNTTNATAGCGGCGTCTGCCATCTCCCGTACTTGATCNTCAACGGAAACGTCTGCTTGNTAAATCATGCATCCCCTACCTAGNGCCTCNATATCTNTTTGGGTTTGGATGGCGTCATCAGCNGAACGCGAGTAATTGACAACAATATTTGCNCCTTCAGCTGCTAATCGTAATCCTGTCGCACGACCGATTCCTGTTCCACCACCTGAAATTAATGCCGTTTTGCCTTCAAGCATACATTCTTCTCCTTATGATTTTTTGGTGATTATATAATTGTGTTAAGATAACACACTTTTCTCTTTTTGATCAATAAGTCTATTCCAAGCTTTGCAGCCTTAGTTTTGCGGCAATTTGGCTTGGTTAATTCTTAGGTCAACCCCCATTGGTAGCGAAGTTCATCCATGGGTTTGTAAGTAACACCTTTATTGTAAAAGTTCCCCAGCCATTTCCCATCTTCTCGAAAAAAGAATCGGTCATCCTTTTCCTCGTCAGCTGGTTGATACCGGGTATCGATACTGATTCGATATCGATCGGACAGGTTGGGAGCCGTGCTATGCATCATAAACATGCCAAAGATAACCACGTCACCTGGGTGAAAGTGAGCTGTTGCTAGTTTAAAACCGAATTTGTGTGCCAATTCAGCTGGGTCTGATGTAAAGACGGCATCAATNAGATCCCGATCCATGTCCATTTTGCCATATGTTTCCCGCAATTTCTTATGTTGGTGGGAACCAAGACAAATAACAAGTGGACCATCTTCCAAGCTAATATCTGTTAGTGCACTCCACATCGTACACCGGTTAGGTGTCCCTCGTCCAACATATACTTGGTCATAGTGGAAATGGTTACAACCGCCATTAGCCATACACCGTAGCCACCGTTTATCGAAAGTTATGACCTTTTTGGTATGGAAAAATCTTTCGAAGAAGCAAAATGTATCATTACTATCAACCAAGTCCAAAATTTCCTTAGCATGGGCAACCTCTGTTTGGCGAAAGAAACTGAAAGATTGGTTTTCTCTACCGACAATCCCAGACTCGATTGGTGTTCCTTCTTTAATACCACCTCTGTCGGCGATGGCTCCAAGCGTAAAGGAAGCGGCAAGCTGTGATTTTTGGGCATCATGAAAACCGCGGATAAACAAGTATCCATCTTCTTGGAAACGAGATCTTAGCGCTTCCGGATTATCCTTGATTGCAGATGAATCCATTAGTTCAACTACTTCCTGGCCAAAGCGAAATGTATGTTGATCAAACTGAAACTTTGTACCATAGGGNATTTTTATCGTCATGTTTCTCTGGATTCTCACTTAATAAATTGGTTCTATATTTGGTTGAACTGTTCTAAGGCATAGTTGCTATAGTAACTGACACGCTCGTGTTGGTGGTTTAACCCGTCATGTATAGCTGGCTCAACATCTTTAAAAAGTGAATCATCGTTTGGGTGGGACTTCCTAATCTTAGTTAGAGCAAAGATGGCATTGATNGGTACGAATGGCTGAGCATCTTCCATAGCGCGTATCAGGGCGGGAATTGTGTCTTCAAGTGATTCGCTGATTATACCCAGTGAATTGGTTGCGTTACGTCGAACCCAATCTGATTCATCGTCTAAAGCTTCAATTAAAGATTGTACACTGTCTTTAGCGTCTTTCCCAATATCGCCGAGTGTGTCCGCAGCACAGGCACGTTTCCACCAATCAGAATCATGTCGCAACATATCGGTCAATACAGGAACAGCTGGTCCTCCAATAGCACTCAGTGCCGCTGAAAGATTGAGACTGTTTTGTTCGGAGATCCCATTATTTAATTGATCCATAATCGGAGTAATTGCAGCTTTGCCTATTNTACCTAACTNGTATGTTGCCTNCATTCTTTCGGCAACTTCCGCCTTTTGATCTAATTCTTGGACCAGTTGGTGTACGTCCAAGGTATCCGGTTGTGATACGGCCGAATCATCGTTCTGATTACAGTACCAGTTCCAGAGAGACTTCCATAATATTGGATGTCGAGTGATATCGATATCGTTGGTTGAGCCAATTTGGTTCCAAAGGTCTGCTGACCCAATGTCCAAGTTCCAACTTGGTTCCTTCGGTTCTTCCGTACGGTGAAACAGAAATTTCATCATATACCGCTTGTCAGAACTTAGGTTGGCTGATGCACGNTGCCAGATTTCATAGTNNACAATAGCAATTGTCCCAGCNTCTCCACAAATAGGTAAGCCTGGCATTGACTCAGTATCATTAAGTGCATCATAGTACTGGGTGCCGGGCAGTATCGCTGTTGGTCCTNTCTCCGTTGAGACATCTTGTGGATAATAAAATGCCATTGCCATCCGGGAACGGTGATGACGTCTCCAAGGATGGTTCCATCCTTGGAATTTTCGCGGTGTACCGTCTTGATGCCAGCCCTGTCCCTTGCTATCAGGCATATTTACATGGCAGTNTCGGTGAGGCTGCATGATGTAATTTAGGCCGATAATNCTTTGNAGGGTTCCCTTTACAACAGGATGATCNAAGATTTCATATAATTCTGGAACCTGTTCTAGAATACGGTTTCCAGGGTCACCNCTTTCAAAGATATGTTCGGTTCTTTTTTTGATGGTTTGATGTAGCCCTGCTGGATAGTCTGGCTTGAGTAAAAGGTACCCATTAGCTATGAATTGGCTCATGTCCTGATTATTCAGGAGATATTTTTTATTTACCATGTTTTCCTTAAAAGAATTCAAGTATGCACNTCGATTTCCCGATATTTACTTTATATGCGATCACTAAGTATGACACGGGGAGAAACGCTTGATTAAAAAGTATCCCTAAGACCAAAAANTTTTATAGAATCAGGTCGATATAGTAGCACATATCTGATTTGAATATCGANACAGAAAATTGATCGATTGTGTTCGCGGAAAAATTATGAAAAGGCAAAACTCGGTTTGTCTGGTAAGACGGCTTTCGCTACTCGCATTACGTTTCCACCGATGATCTTTCGGATATCATCATCCGAGTGTCCTCGTTGAACCAAGCCTACGGTAAATAACGGCCAGTTAGTCCAAGCTAAACTCTGTATTTGCCAGCTCTGCTGATATTCTGGTGTGAAACTGTTTTCCGGCCACAACGAACGGAAAGCTGTACGTAACTTTTGAGACTGAACATTCTTGGGCTGGTCGTCATAGGTTTGAATCCGATAGCCAACGTCCGTACCAATGGCTACGTAGTCAGCACCAAAGTTCTTCACAATGTAATCGATGTGGTCGAGTAAGGCTATAATGTCTCCTGTACCGCCTAAAAAGGAGGGGATACAACAAATTCCCATATAACCTCCTGTTTGAAAAATCGCTCGCATTACCTCATCTGTCTTAGCACGACAGTGTTCCTTTAAAGACCAACATGAGGAATGGCTAGCCACCATCGGTTTTTCCGAAATATTCGCTGCATCTATACTAGTTTGTAAGCTTGAATGTGCGACATCTATGATTACACCAACTTGGTTCATTTCCCGAACCACTTCCCGTCCGAAATCGCTCAAACCTCCTGTCGAGTCTTCGCCACATCCCACACCGATCATGTTCCAGCGGTTGTAGGTCAGATGCATCATTCTGCAACCAAGCTGATAGAAGATCCGGATAAATCCGAGCTCTTCCGCTACCGTATCCCATCGTTGGGGGACAGGTACCCCATTGGCCGAAAAGTAGAGGCAATGCCGGCCTTCCTGTTTGGCGTTTTCTATGTCTTTTGGAAAGGCTGCTCTGAAGACGAAATCACCCAGTTTGTCAGTCACATGAGTGAAACGGGCATGGCGCTTGATAATTCGATCCATACGGTTGCCTTCCTGTCCCGCATTCTGAAATACACAGGTGACTCCCGATGCTTTCCATGCCTCTTTGTACGATTTTAAACCGATAGGATCAGTTAGATGNCGGGTCATGGACATCTCTTCTGTCAAGTCCTGCAATTCATTGGGCCAAGCTCCAGCTTCAGTTGCCTCAGCCAGAACACCTGAATCAGGAACTGATGTCGGAGAGAAACCGTAAGAATCGAAAACAATAGACTCTTTGTGCAACTCTAATCCACGGTCCAAGTCCTTTTGAGATGGTTCAAGTATCTTCAATCCTACCTGCTTGTCTCTTTCAATACGGTCGCTTGCATTCATTATTTTTTCCTTTCTCAGTATTTTATAGAAATATAAATCAATCTAATTCCGATTCTTCCTCATAGGCGAATAGAGCAGAGGAGAAATGGAATGAAGTAAATCAATCTATTCTAGGATAAACCCTATGACATTACGAGGAGATGGAACCAATTTTTTTGTTTCGGATTTAACAGGCAGCCTCTTCAATTTAGACATAGGAAAATAGTACCGTATTGTCCCTTTTTTGACGGCTTTAATAGTATAATTATTTGCTGATCATATGGGAAACAAATTCAGGATACAATACGATAGATGTTTTACTGTTAACTGGTTAATTCCTTTTTCACATACATATATTATTAATTACTATAAGGATGTATCACCCAGTTAATATGATTTACTTGTTGTGATAAGTAGTTATTAATAAAAAATATAAAAGGGTTGCTCAAAAACCATGATCACCGAAGAACATAAAAAAACAATACCAAGCCGAAGGGTATTTCGTAGTGGATGACATGGTCCCAGTTGCCATGTTCGAGGAACTTAGGGCCGCTTGCTGGCGAGTCAAGAAGAAGGTCCGAGAAGGCACTGTGGACGTTTATACCCACTGGGCTGCTACTTCCGAACCTTGGTGTATCCGGGGGCTAATCGCTCCAGAATTCGCTGAACCGATTTTTGCCGAATACATGCTTCATCAACCGTTTATGGATTACACCCGCTCTTTCCTAGGTGATGAATTGAGATTGGGATGGATTGATCTACGTACCAACCCACATCACCAGGATTTTCCCGGCGGTTGGCATCGTGACATTGGTAATAGAGATCCAAAACTAGAAGAGGAAATGGAGGAGCTAAAGCGGCCAATGAACAATCTCAGGTGGTATCTTGCTTTGGTGGATGATGATTGTCTGCAGATTATACCCGGTAGCCAGTTGCGTAATCGTACGGAGCGCGAACGTGAATGTCTGGTCAACTCACCTCATGATGACTTACCTGGACAAAAAGTGATTGCCTTAAAGGCCGGACAAGTCGTTTTCTGGTGTGGCAAGACCATCCACCGAGGCAAAATGAGGATGGATATAGAACGTCTGACCCTAGCTGCCAGTTGGCGGAAGTGGGAAAAGGATGAAGCATTAGAGGAGAAAGTGGACAGCAGATTTGAATGGCGGTTAGACGAAAGTATACGCGATTTCCTGCCACCAGCTATGCATGTATATTACGATCGTTGGCGTACATTGCAGAAAGGCTGAAGTCGATCCGTTTTCAGTTACAATTGAGGCTTTTTTCTGAAGTAAATATTAGCAGTTAACCAGACATGGAATTATATCCCCGAGCTGGTTATGAATCCTACCACTAAGAAGATTTTGGCCAACTAAAACAAGAATAATATTGAAGCCGCACGGTTCGATGTATGTGATACCGACTTTGCTNGAGCATTAGATACTGGTGTAATCAGCCACGGCTATGTTGGACCAAGCTAAGCACATTGTCACAGAATATCCTTTCACTTTCGATTCACTTTTGTGACTCAACTCTATATCAACCTCCAAACTCAAATTCTATAGGCAATCCTACTTGATTTACTCTGAGAGATTAATCATGATAGAATTGNTNAANCNTGTGTNAAAACTTGTTTGCTGACAGATTTTNCATNTCATTTAGAAGTCACTGGATTTCACACANCAAACATTGTTAAATAGGTGCNCANGCAAAGGAATTAACTATTGATGTCCAATCCTGAAGCTAGCTAATANNGTAGATGCTCCAACAGTAAGAAAGGATATATTGTAATGACCAAGTTCACACCGATTTGCCCGCTGATGCTCGTTGCTNCCCTTTTCGGCTTTAGCGAGCATCCCCTTGGGGCTGTGCCTCAGCAACCCATGCTTGATTCTTACGAGCAGTTTGGGAACATTGACCAAGCTGCCGAAATTCTGAGAAAGCAGACCGCTGAAGCCAAGACACATTCGTTTTCAAGAGATTGGTTCGATTGGGAATTTCTCCTGCGCCGATATGTTGACGAAGGGCGTCGTGACGAGAACGCGTTGAAGATGTTAGCTGCTTATTTTCGGGGTGCGATATTCGATCGGTATCGTACTTTGGAGTCTCAAGGGGAAGGTGAGATGTTTTATATCTTCAATACATCCATGGATGGAGAGCCGAAATCATGGGGATCCAGTGGCAAAGTTTTTCTCCATGATGTCCATGGTGGTGGTGGGCATGGAGGTTGGGGATCACACGCCCGTATGTTGATTTACGAAGAACTGATCAAGCAAGGAATTCTGAGTAAGGAGGAACAGGTCTTGTTCAGGAAAATCGTCGTGCAGAGTCTTAGCGAAGACTTTCTGGATTTCAACTGCTTGGAGCGTGGCGCTAACAATCGTCCATACAAAAACACCGGAGGGATTGCAGCAGCCGTTCGTATTTTTCCTCATATGCCAAGGGTTAAGGAATTGAAGGCATGGATTGAACGACAATGGAGAGAACTTGTAGAACATGGTGATATTTTCGAAGTGAACCATTTTCCCTATGGAGGCCTTCACTTGTCCGGGATGTTCGATATCGCTTCTGAAACTGGAAAAATCAAGGAACCTGCCAATCGCAAACTCATTTATACCATGGCTAGGCGATACGTTTTGCTAAATCATGGCATGGGCGTTCGGGGAAACCCCAATGCAGCAGCCCAGGCCAACGTCAATTTCACCACCAAGGAGATGTTCGACAATCCGTGGCACTCGCCATATTATGGAGACACCTTAGTTCCGGACTTCTGGTATCGAGCAGCCCAAGAATTCAGAGACCCAGAATTCCTTTGGGCTGCGGTTCAAACCAGTATCGGCCCGGAACCACCCATGGGAGAGAATCAGGATGAGATGCGGAGGCAATGGGAAAATGCATATGTTCGGCGTTTTGCTTGGTTCATCGAGCATGATATAGATCCACATCTACCTCAAACTGGTTCATCGATTGGTCTGCTAAGTCCAACAATTTATCGTATCAAGGAACGACTTTACTTATGCACTGGAAGGGAACAGGATCAACCATTTGCTTCTTTTTACTTGTTCGATCGCAACAACGAATACATGCATTGTTTTGGTGATGCTATGGGGCGGCTTTACGAATACTGTGTTGATGGTGCGAAGCTGATTGGATCATCGGGCAAATACAACGGAATATTTATTGGTCAAGCTTACTACGATATGCTAATGGTTCGGCATCCGGATGATGCCTTTCCAATGCATCCCGCTATGCCAGAACATCATTGGGGACGTCATGCTTTTTTGGATCAGGCTGCCCATGTTTGGCGTCGAGCTTCATGCAGTTTGCCCAGCATTACGCATTGTCGTACTGGTCCTGATTCGAAGAACTGGCGCTACGCGCCGGAGTTGCACGATCTTTGGACATGGAGGCGGGTTGATGATCCAGTAGGAGCCTCTGCTGCCAATATGGATGGTTTAATATATCTCAACAACGATTATACGTTACACAGTGTTACCTTGCGACTGAACGGTAGTCCAGATGAGAATGGTAAGGAGGACAAGGTCTTCCTTCGGGATCTTCGACTTGTTGGGCCTAAGGGCGACATTATGTTAGCAGATTTTTCCCATAAACCTGAGAATTTCAAGGTTACACGACGCAAGTTGTCTGATCCCAATGGTGAGTGGGAAACTATGGATCCAATGCCAGTGGCTATTGTTACTGAGGATGGCAGGGAGGTTTTGGAAGTCATGGTAGAACCTGATTTTTCGTATGCTCTGCGGGTGGGTGTCTCTCATCAGGAGTTCAACTTGGCTGAGGATTACACACGCGTGAGCTTTGATTTCAAAGGGATTAGTAGCGAACCTAATTTGCGCTATCGACAAGGTTGGCGTTACGGTCAAACGGGTTCACCAGCCTTGGTTTCAGACATGATTCTCAATGATCGTACTGTGGTGCCATCTCATGATGTTAGGGGTGGTATTCTGGATCCGGATTCTGTACTTGTTGAGGATCGTAACAGGGATTCCTTTGGCAGTTTCACTTATCGTAATTATTTTGGTGCTCGGAGTACTTGGACTCGTCATACACTACTGACTTGGGAAGGTATTCTTGTTGTGCATGATATCTATGTTGCGGGCTCTGAGACGGATGGTTACCGTGTTGGTCCCATCTGGTGCCTGCGAGCTGATGGCCAATGGACTGAAGGCCAACGTGAAGATGGTCATCAATGGCGGAAGTTCGAAAACGTGCCACCAACGCATGACGGCAGGCGTCACTGGTTCGACGCACCAGCTTTTGATCATGCCTCTTGGAAAAAAGGAAAGAAGCGTGTTCTCGTTTATATTCATCCCGCCGCCGGCCAGATCTATGGTCAACTCCAGCATGAATCCACACCGGATTTTTCCCGTGAAATCAATACAAACAGTTCGTGGGTGGCTTCTATTGTCAAAACAGGCCAGTCGAAAGTCTTCTTGAGTATAATTATCCCGTTTAACGATATCCTTTT
>NZUQ01000055.1 GCA_002697225.1 Candidatus Poribacteria bacterium | reverse complement strand
TTAGTTTCTTCTATTTTAACTTTTTTAGTTTCTTCTATTTTAACTTTTTTAGTTTCTTCTATTTTTACTTTGACACGTGTGCCTATAAACCGTTCAATTAACCTTTCATAACTTTCATCTAGGGCATAATCAACCAGACTTTTCTCTATATCATCGACCTCGGTTTTGATGTTTTCTCTGTTCTGTGTTTGTATGGGTTCAAAAGCTTTTATTTTTTGGAATGATCCCCAGATCATTTGGATGGTTGTTCTCACTGAATCTTTCAGAGCAACCCAAATGTTCCGAATTTTCCGAAGGAGCCGTGTTAAAAAGCTTGGATGATATACTCGGTTGATATCCCAGTCACGCTCTATCTTTTCGTTTTCGTTCATCGAATCAATGTAACGAATATAGGCTTTAATAGCATCCATCTCGACTTTATTGAAAATGTAACTGGCTGCGTGACCTCTCTGACGCGATTCTTCAGAAATGATCTCAACTCCGTCTCTTTCTAGTCGCATGGTTCCTCGGTAGCGGCGATTATCTTTCATTTGAAAAACCAAGTATTTTTTTAGCAGTTTCCTGAGGATTTTGTCCTTTTTGAATAAATCGATTAGATAGTTTATGCTAGCAAAGAGAAAGATGAAAAAGGCAGATATAGTAAGTGGATTAGAAACAAAACTGTTCCAGTCCCAAGCCCCATTATCCCTAGTG
The DNA here is from genome assembly GCA_002697225.1 of Candidatus Poribacteria bacterium. Next base: position 20,212 of record NZUQ01000055.1, on the reverse strand, counting down.
GTGTTTTGTGCCATAATTTCTGGAATATGAATGATAAATAGAATTAGAAAAGTGTATTTTGACATTGTTTAGTTATCTCTCAGGGTTTTAAAGCGGTTAAAAGCTTGAGTAAGTTTAGCTTGGAAATCTGCGTTCTGGGTCAAATCAGTTGAAAGACGGCGGTGAAAATCCGAAAAGGCATGATCAAAATCGTGACTATTTGGTATCGAACTGAATCCATCGATTAAAGTTGTTAGGCCGTGCCAACTACTTTTCTCTGCAGCTTGATCTTCTGAAATATTACTTTTATTGGATTCGGATACATTCCAGAAGACAGCTTCAAATACATGGAGAGATTTGATATGATTTTGGTTTCGCATGTAGGCCCAGGCTAGTGTGTCCAATAAGGTTGAGCTGCTAGGGGAAAGCTTAACAGCATTTTGTGCTAATGTAACTGCTTTTGCTGATTTTATCTTTCGTTCGACGTAGTACCAAGCTAGGTTATTTTGCCAAGTTGGATTAGCTTCATCTACTTCGATTGCGCTGTAGTAAAATTCCTCAAGTTCGTTTTGCTTAGCAGGTTGATCATCATAAGGGGCCAAAGTTAATGCATGTTGCAAGAAAATTTCAAGGTTTCGATAGAGAGGTTCGTGATAACCATGTTTTCGGGCAATCCCCTTACAAGTGGCAATATAATCTGCTAATTCAGTGGCTTCATCCGTTGTCCCTTGCACATTCCTGAAATATAAAGCTAGCATGTTTTCATTCCAATTCTTGTTAGATGGGTCTGATTCAAGTGCTCGGCTATAAAAGGATTTCAATTTATTGATCCACGTTGTACTTTCAGGATCGTTCTGCAATTGTTCCAGATAGAGTAACTCCAGTGTTTCAAAGTCTCGGCGATTATATCGCCTTTTTGTCCGGATTTCGTACTGGCGGATTATAGAGCTTGGAGATTTAATGGTATCCATGACAATCTCTACCCGAGCGTCTACCATATCTGGGGTATCAGTAAAAGAGTGGAGAATTGCAATCGCAAAACAACATGTTGTCGCGGAACCAACTAGTATCCCAATTGCCTTGGTTTGGAAGGATCGGTGGGAGTTTTTCGATCTATAAATCTGTGGTGTGATAAATACTGCTGCAATCAAACCACAGATAAAACCACCCACATGGGCAGCAACATTAATTTGTGGTATCCAAATCCCTATGATTAAGTCTAAAATAATAAACGGAAGGATCCGGTAGCCGAAAATACGTTTCTGGTAATTAGGGATTTTGTTTTTATACCAGATTCCATAGGCCACCATCACACCCATCACACCGAAAACTGCGCCAGAGGCTCCTGCACCGACTGAATCTCTAATCCAAAATAGGCTCAACAGGTTTCCTGNANCTGCTGATGTCAGATAAATAATCAGGTATTGCCAACTACCATAAATCCGTTCNATTAATAGCCCTAGGATCAGGATCAGCCCAATATTAAAGNCGAAATGACNAAAACCAATATGAAGAAAGGCGCTTGTAANNAGTCTCCAATATTCGTTATTTTGAATTATCAGTGGGTAGGAGTANGCTCCAAACTGGATAAGCTTNCGCAAANTTGCTTGCTCATTGTCAAAAGGACTATCTATAAGAAAGTAGATTAGCGTGTTGAGANTAATAAATAAGAGTGTGAAACTGGGGTGGAATTGACGAAGTAATTTTATGCTGTNTAACGTATTGNTATTNTCAGGTGCGTAGGGAGGGGGGAGGATAGNAGTCGAACTTCGACCTAAGNCCTCCCATTTANGAATAGTCTCGCTAGTNATTCCGATGACCCGATCGTGCCGTCGAACTTCCATTTCCATGACTCAAACCGACTACTCTTCTCTATCGGTTACCACAATAANAGAAGATCCNCGGTCTTGTCCTCCATGACCATCTTGAACAAGAACACTGATCAGATAGCTNCCAGGTACATCGGCAACTAGCTTCACACTTGTACCTTCGGTTGATTCAAGCAGACCACCTGCATCAGCATTTGCGTGATCTCGAGCTGACCATTCATACAATAGTTTGTCGCCGTCNGGATCATCTGCCTGNGCAACAAGAAAAATTTCTTGGTTAGTGTAGTGAGGGGGGATTGGACTGATGGTTATTGGGTCTGTTGAGTTAAGTGTTGGTTGACGATTAGTTGTTGCAACACTAATNAAGGTGGAACGTGTGATTTTTCCATCGTTTCCATCGTCGATTGTGACNGTTATGAGGTAGGTGCCACCTTCGGTTGCGGAGAAATTAATACGTGGTCCTTCATTANGTGCCGATTTCTCTTTTTCTTTATTCGCATCTTTTTTTGCGTTTTCAGATGGGACTCCAGCAACAAACACTACAGACGTTACGTCTTTACTTTCAGGATCCCTAGCAGTCCATACGTAGCTGAGTTCGTCCTGATCTGGGTCTTTGGCTTTTGCNTCNAGAACAATTATCTGCCCTGTAGGAACAGATAGCGGTGGTACAATCGTGGATATAATGCTATCGTAACCCTCTTCCATCTTTGGCGGCTCATTGCTGCTGCAACCGAAGAAGATTACAACCGTTATCATAGNAAAGAGCAGAAANCTGAAGTAACTTGGTNTTTCCATTAAGCTTCCCTCAGCACAGTTTTTACATGGCATTCGTTTAGTATAGAATATGTTGGCATAAAGACAATCAGAAATTTATCATAAACGCCTTGTAATGTCAAAGGAAAAAGTGAGGGATAGAGAGTTTTTGGTTTCTNTTTGAATCTAATGAGTAGGAAAATAAAGCATGTTNTCTTCNTGATTTTTATTTGAATTTCAAAAAGAGTTATGATATATTTGACAGCTTATCATTGTAGGTTCTATTTGTAGGTTCTNTTTGGTTTTTAACANGTTGACATGTTTGAAATTGTTATTTTGTNAANTGGAGTTATAGTTCTACAGGNATGAACGNNAANCCGGCTGCGCAAGCATATCGCGAAAAATTTAACGCTATATGGAACCATTTTCAAAATGGTTACAATCCAGCAATTTATGATCCTGAACGAGCTGCAGGATTTGAGGGTAGGAAGACCAGTTTAGCGTTTGCTATTTTGATCAAAAACCCTGAAATCCTCGCCCAAATAGCNGAAGTGGCTGAGGCTGTCAGAAGAATCACCGATGTCTACGTNATGCCTCCAGATTATTATCATATTACTGTCAAATGGCTTGGGTTTTTGACTGATCAAAAGGTGCTTGAATGNGATATNGAAGCTCAAACTCTGGANCAGATTCTGGAGCAGGCCGAACAAATAATTTCNCGNATTCAAGTTTTCCAAGTTCGNTTNGGAAGGGTTAATGGGCTTGAAGGCTATATTGTTTTAGAAGCGGANGATAATGGTGTAATTGCTCAGATTCAAGGTCATTTTCATTCTGAGGCAACAGCGATCCCTAAATATCCGCTCGAAGGAGAAAGATGGTTGCCACATNTGAGCATAGCTGGTGTTAAAAGCAAACGTCAGCTTGACGAATTGAAAGAGAAAATTAAAAAGATTCGCAACACTGAAGTTGGNACCATTGNAGTNACTCATATTGATTTATTGCAAGCNGTCCTACAAAAACCGTACCCGCACTGTCAGATCTTACAATCTTTTCCACTTGCCCCTGCTGTCTCGAGTTAGGATCGTTAGTGAGCCTGATTTATCCTAGCTTCTGGCTGTTGAAATCCATTTGATGCCTAGAAGATACTTGTTTAATATTTGAAGATTAAATGTAATTCGAATATAATGTTGTCTGTATACTAAAGCAGTTAAGAGCGTGGATATGGTAAGAATTGGAATTATTGGCATTGGCTTTATGGGGATGATTCATTACTACGGTATACAAAAGGTTTTGGGTGGTAAAGTCACAGCTATTTGCACGAGAAACCCGAAGAAATTGGCTGGAGACTGGACCTCAATCCAAGGCAATTTTGGGCCGAGAGGATCGGTGGAAAACCTCTCAGAAATTAAGACTTATGACCATATTGATGCTATTCTTGCCGATCCAGAAATAGATCTTATTGATATATGTTTGCCTACTCATTACCATAAAGATGTTACTATCTCAGCTCTCAAATCAGGAAAGCATGTTTTAGTTGAAAAACCGATTGCGATTGATCTCGACTCTGCAAACGAAATGACGCAGACTGCTGATGAAACAGGTAACAGATTGATGGTGGCTCACGTGCTGCCATTCTTTCCAGAATTCAGTTACGCACTCGAAACGGTTAAAAATGTTGAATACGGTGAACTATTGGGGGCAAACCTAAAGCGCATAACCTCAAAATCTGCTGATACTCCTAGTGCTGCAGATGTAGAGAAGAGCGGTGGTCCGGGCATCGATTTACATATCCACGACACACATTTTATTCAGTTATTGAATGGTATGCCGGATGCTGTCTTCTCGCAGGGAAAACTTATTGGTGAGAAATATACTGACTACCTGACGACTCAGTATATTTATAGAGATAATCCTGTCACAATTAGTTGCTCATCTGGTTCTATATCGCAAAAAGGGAGAGCTTTTTCTCATGGATTTGAGATTTTCTNGGAGAAAGCTACGTTGCTTTTCGAATCCTCAACATTGGGTGGTCAACCAGTNGTTTCACAACCACTGACAATTATNACTGATNGAGGCAAAGTAGAACAAGTAGATCTAGGCGATACTGATCCGGTTGGTGCATTTACCAATGAAATACAGCATGCTGTGAATGCTATTAATACTAATTCAGATGCTGTCTTGCTTTCTGGTGATAAAGCTAGAGATGCNCTNCTTCTCTGTTATAAAGAAGCTGAATCTGTTCGTACTGGGCAGNTCATCGCAGTCGGATGAGAGTCGCAATTCTCTCTCGTGGTAATCAAGTATATTCAACCCGCAGGTTGGTGGAAGCTGCTGAGCTATCAGGTCATCAAGCGCAAATTCTTGACCCCTTCGGTTTTTCGCTGCATGTTCAAAATGATAACATCCGCATATTTTATAATGGATATGTTGCGGAGAAATTTGATCTGATTATTCCCCGTTTTAGCGCGGCAACAGCAGAATTTGGGTTTGAAATTCTCTCTCATTTCGCCTCNCTTGGCACTGNATNCATTATCAACTCGCCTGATGCCATTCAAAACGCACGCCATAAATTTAGATCTCTGCGCATCCTTGCTGAACATAATATTCCTGTATTACCTAGTTTCACGACTGGGACTGCCGAATCATTAGAGCAATCGGTTTCTTATATAGGAGGTGAATATCCAGTTATTGCTAAGCCTTTCATCGGCACACATGGTAAAGGTATTATGTTGCTTGATACTTTCATCTCACTGCAATCAGCAATTGGTGCGATGTGTGATGTTAATAGGGATTATATTGTACAAAAGTATGTTAACCTCAGCTCAAGTGGTGATGTGCGAGTAATCGTTGTTGGCGATAGGGCTATAGCTGGTATGAAACGTGTTCCCCAGAATGGTGAATTTCGTTCTAATGTTCATCGAGGTGGTATTGGGTGCGAACTTATTATTGGTCGTGAATTGAAAGATATCGCTGTCGGTGCTGCGAGAACTCTGAATCTAGATGTGGCTGGGGTCGATTTAGTAGAAACAGGNGGAGGGTATGTTGTCCTTGAAGTCAACCCGTCACCTGGTTTTGAGGAGATTGAAGCAGTAACAAGCGTACATGTNGCCGAAACGATTATCTCGTTTGCTATCGAAGCAACCAAAGAAGAATGAATGATTCAGATGGCTTGCAAAATGTAGTGAGGAGCACTGGTATTATCAGTGTNGCCATCATGGTTTCGCGAGTATTAGGGCTTGTTCGTGAGCAAGTCGTGGCTTACTTCTTTGGATCGACNGTTGTNACTGACGCNTTTTATGCNGCATTTCGTATNCCCAATTTGATGCGGGATCTATTTGGGGAGGGGGGNCTGAGCAAGGCGTTTATCACGACTTTCAAAATGACGGAGATTGAAGATGGCGAAGACTCTGCTTGGCAGTTATCGAACCGGATTTTTAACGGCACGGCNGTAGTTCTTTTTATCTTAACGCTGATTGGTATTTTGATTGCGCCGAGCATTGTTGATCTGATGTTTATGGGTGAAGGTTTTGATGTTCAGCTTGATCCTTCCGATCATTTTGGTTTTACCAATAAGCGAGACCTTACCGTTTATTTGACCCGAATTATGTTTCCTTTCTTGTTGCTAGTTTCGTTTGCCGCTATAGCTATGGGGATTTTAAATAGCAAAGGTAAATTTGGCGTTCCAGCAATAGCATCCTCCTTTTTTAATATTTCAACAATTATTATTGGTGTNTTGGGTTATTATCTTGGTCCAANAGCCGGGTTTCATCCGGTTACTGGCTTAGCCATTGGAATCTTGGTTGGAGGTGGGACACAGTTTTTGNTCCAGTTGCCATCAATGTGGTGTGTAGGATTCCGTTACCAGTTTTTAATTAGTGTTAAGGATAAACGTGTCAGGCAGGTATGTTTTTTAGTTATTCCTGCAATCTTAGGTGTGGCAGCATTACAAATCAATGTTTTGGTTAATGGTATGTTTGCCTCGGTAGGCGAGAACTGGCTTTCATGGCTTGCATGGGCNTTTCGGTTAATGCATCTTCCTATCGGCATTTTTGGTGTGGCTATATCAACCGTTGCATTACCAAACTTGGCTGGNTTAGTAGCGAGAGGTGAAATNGAAGAGTTTCGTGAATCTTTCTCGTTTGCTTTACGGNTAGTTTTTCTCTTAACAATTCCAGCTTCAGTTGGGTTAATGGTTTTATCCGAGTCTATCTGTCAATTAATTTATGGGATTGGTAGGAATGTTGGGAACACCGGCCCGATTGCAGCAGCTTTATTCTGTTATTCTTTTGGATTGTGTGGTTATTCAGCTGTTAAGGTTGTGACTGACGGTTTTTATGCTTTTAATGACACGAAAACGCCTGTCAAAGTTAGTTTATTAGCAGTTGGGCTTAACATCATCCTTAACTATCTTTTCATTTTTGAGTTGGGGTTGGAGTATCGGGCCCTTGCACTTTCCACTTCCTGTACGATAACGCTAAATTTTTTGTTGTTGTTGGCTTTACTGCGTAGGAAAATTGGAGGTCTCGCGTTAAATGATATTTGGTATTTCTTAATTAAGCTTATATTTGCTAGTGCTATTATGGGAATTAGTTGCTGGCTCACAAGTTTAATCATTAAAAACCAGATAGCTATCGGCGGTCTATTCAGTCGTTTGCTTGAGGTGTTTCTACCTATAAGTACCGGGTTTTTGGTTTTGTTGCTGATGTACAAATTGCTGAAGATTCAGGAACTGGATTATTTGCTCGATTGCATCCTGCGGCGTTAGCTGGAAGTCGATTGACAGTATTTAGCCTCCGTGATATGATTTATGTTGTGGAACTTACTTTGAAAAACTGTCAGAAACTGGTTGATGACTGGGTTCAAACGATTGGTATACGTTATTTCTCAGAATTGACTAATACCGCGATTTTGATGGAAGAGGTGGGAGAAGTGGCCAGAATTATGTCCCGTCGTTTCGGCGATCAGAGCTTCAAAACGTCCGATATGGAGGTTGATTTAGCAGAAGAGATGGCCGATGTTCTTTTTGTGTTGATTTGTCTGGCAAACCAGACTCACATAGATCTCGAATCAGCGTTTCGACGGTCAATTGAAAAAAAGACAAAACGGGACGAGAAAAGGCATCTCGATAACCCNAAATTAAAAAAAGGCTAACAAGGAGATGGATCAAAACATAGTCAGATTAATGGTATCGCAGCGTCTGCATTTTGATATTTACGGGTATGTTTTACTGAAAAATGTTTTGACATTAGGTGAGGTTGAGCGGATGAAGTCTGCTCTTCATAGGGCTGATAAGGATCCAAATTTGGATGTCGACAGCCGTGTATATGTAAAGCGGAACAGTGACCATTATGTCTTGCTCGGCAATTTGGTAGAGTATGATTCAGCTCTGTTGGAGTATGCAGTTCATCCTAAGCTTGTTCCTCTTGTGGAGGAAGTTGTTGGTGGAAAGGTTCGATTGGAAGAGACAGAAGCGATCATTAATAGCCGCGATCCAGATGCTGATCTGCGGGAATTGGAAAAACGTTGTTATAATCCAATTGGTTTTCACCGTGGGACCCANCACGGTTGGGGAACTTATATCGAACAAAACAAGTTTCACTGTGTTTTTGTCAAAACTCTTGCTTATTTGACGGATGTTGGTCCGGACGANGGGGGAACAGCTTTTATTCCAGGTAGTCATCGCTTGACTTGGGATCGGAGTGAAATAATTGAGGCTGCTATGTCGGATGACAGTCTTGTTTGTCAAGTGGAGGCTGAAGCTGGAGATGTCCTGTTGTTTCCTGAATCATTAATTCATAGTACAACAGCAATTANATCTGATAAGGAGAGAACGATANTAATTGCTGGTTATACACCAACTATGTTTCAACCTTGGCCTGGAAATGAAGTTGATCCAGAGTTCGTCAAAACTTTGCCTGACGAGATGCGTGCACTAATATCTGGGANTGAAAGTTGGANTTGGCAGCGTAAGTANTAAANATTTAACTTTCTTGCATAGGGTNGNAGTGTNATTTGGTGAGTTGGAACNAGGAATNCCTTCATTAATAGTTGATATGGCGTTTTTTACCTTATTGNATGTAGNTTCTATTAATAAACTTAGGAGAATAACGACTTGCAAAAAGCTGATATTGGTCTGATAGGTCTAGCCGTAATGGGTGAAAACCTTGCTTTGAACATAGAGAGTAAGGGCTTTTCAATTGCCGTTTTTAACCGTACTATTTCAAAGGTAGATAATCTTATCAANGGACGTGCCAAGAATAAGGGTNTTGTCGGGACTAAATCAATTGAGGAGTTNATCGATGCACTTTCGAGGCCGCGAAAGATCATCTTGTTGGTCAAAGCCGGTGATCCTGTTGACCAATTTATCGATATGTTGGTGCCNCACTTGGATAAAGGAGATTTAATTATTGATGGTGGCAACTCGAATTATATGGATACTATCCGCCGTTCCGAATCCATAACGGAAAAAGGATTTCTTTTTATTGGTACGGGAGTTTCAGGTGGTGAGGAAGGTGCGTTGAAAGGACCAGCAATGATGCCTGGTGGATCAGCAGAAGCGTATTCACTTGTTGAACCTATTTTCACCAAAATTGCCGCTCAAGTGGACGGTATGCCTTGTTGTTCCTATATTGGTGACGATGGGGCTGGTCACTATGTCAAAATGGTACATAATGGAATTGAATATGGTGATATGCAGCTCATTTGTGAAGCTTATGCTTTGATGACACAAGTGCTTGGTATGGATGCCCAGGAGGTTCATCGGGCTTTTGATCAATGGAATCAGGGAGAATTAGGATCATACCTGATTGAGATCACCGCCGATATTTTCACCCAATTTGATCAATCAGGTGTTCCGCTAGTTGATCAAATTCTCGATCAGGCTGGTCAGAAAGGAACGGGTAAATGGACAGGGATTTCTGCCTTGACACTTGGTGTCTCTGTTCCAACCATTGTGGAAGCCGTTTTTGCCCGTTGTATTTCTGCTGCTAAAAGTGAACGGGTTGAAGCATCCAAAGTCCTCGGTGGACCAAAAGTTGAGTTCGAGGGAGACAAGAAGGAATTCCTAAATGCTATTGGTGACGCGCTGTATGCGGCTAAAATATGTTCATATGCCCAAGGTTTTGGCTTGATGCGCCAAGCTAGTTTTGACTATGATTGGAACCTTGATTTTGGGCAGATCAGTCTAGGTTGGCGCGGTGGATGTATTATCCGGGCTAAGTTTTTGTATCGAATTGCAGAGGCTTTTGACCGCAATCCGAATTTGCCAAACCTGCTTCTCGATGACTATTTCCAGGATGTAATTGAATCCACGCAGCCGAATTGGCGTCGTGTAATTGTGGCTGCCATCCAACTTGGTATACCAATTCCAGCCTTCAGTTCAGCTTTGGCATATTTTGATAGCTATCGTAGTGCTAGAGTTCCAGCTAACTTAATTCAGGCACAACGCGATTATTTTGGTGCTCACACCTACCACAAGGTTAATAGTGATGGGGATATCATTGTTGATCAGGTAGGGGAGCCAGTTGTCTTTCATACTGAATGGATGCTTGAAGACAGACCGGAAATTAAAGTCTAGGAGGGGAGAAAACAGTATGGGACAAGATTTGCAAGCTGAATTGAAGACGTTTGAGCCTCAACACGATTTTTTTGTCGGTATTGATTCTGATGGCTGTGCTTTTAATTCTATGGAAGTTAAGCATAATGACAGCTTTAGTGTTAATTTGATTAAATACTTCGGACTAGCGGCCATTTCTCGACAGGTTCATCAAGTGTGGGATTTTGTCAATTTGTATTCTAAAACACGTGGTATTAATCGTTTTAAAGCTATTATTTTAGCCTTTGATTTTTTGAGTCAAATGCCGAAAGTCAAACGGACTGGGGTGCAGATCCCTGCCTTACCTTATCTCCGAGAGTGGACAAAGACCGAAACTAAACTCGGAAACCCTGCTCTTGATCAAGTTATTAAAAATGCAACTGGTGCGCGATTGGAAGAATTGAGCCAGATCATGGCATGGAGTCTTGATGTTAATAAGACTATATCCGAAATTGTTTACAACCTACCTCCTTTTCCTTACGTCTGCCAAAGTTTGCAACAATTAGTAGGAAAAGCTGACATGATTGTTGTGTCGGCAACACCCTATGAAGCTCTCAAGCGTGAATGGGATGAACACAGTATTAGTGAGTATGTTGCTTTAATCGCAGGTCAGGAAATGGGAGTAAAAGCCGAGCATCTGTCTATTGCGGCCAAGGGTAAATATGCGGCTGATCATATTATCATGATTGGGGATTCTCCTGGCGATCTGAAAGCGGCCGAAAGTGTCGATGCTCTATTCTTTCCTGTTAACCCAGGATATGAAGAGGAATCATGGCAGAAATTCTTTGAGCAGGGAATTGATAAATTTCTTGGTAGTACATATGAAGGNGAGTATCAGGATCAGTTGATTACTGAATTTGATGTNCTGTTGCCGGAGGANCCACCTTGGGNTTTAGGCTGAGAATTGTATNCTAAATTCTTTGAGTGGGTTACAAGATCATNGCTAATTCCTCGCTTTGCGGAGGTTATGGATAATTCNATGTGCGCTCATCCACCANGTTGCTGGCTGAATAAAATTGTTCCTTGCNGTTGGCCANCCTGTCCAGTAAGTGGTATCAAAAGGCACAAGTTGGACNGCTTGCGTCAGTGGAATAGTNACTTGTTCGGATAAATAGATCTCCATTGCTTCCGCAAACAATGGNNNAATAGTAGGATCTCCTANGGGAAGGATGCCNATTTGGCNNACTATCCGACTGTATGTTTTGGCTTTTTNNCCAGTCCAACGGACAAAGTTGTTAAGACCAGGCGCACGCTCGCTAATTTGTCGATAGAATTGGGTTGTATAACGGTTCATAGTGATCCATGGTTCGTTGACTGATCCGCAGGCGTCCCAGTCTATGACGGCTTCAAAGTTACCGAAGGCCTTGTTGTCATTCCANGTTGAGCCAGCAACGGCACGTGTTGTAGCATGAATGCCTNCCATTCTTAATTGTTCAACAATCACTTCTGCGACTCGACGTAGCTCAATACCCGCTTCATGAGTTTGGATATTGAGCGAGAGTAATGTGTCNTTCTTCTGNTAAAATCCATTAGTATTGATACGCCAACCATTCTCTTCAATTAATCGCTGTCCTGATTTTACGTTTGCAGTTGGATTAATCCATAGATTCTTGATTGTGTTGATGTAGGGTTCCATTCCAGCATATTCAACAAAGAGGGTCTTGGATGGAATTGATGTTCCTTCATAAGCAATTTCAACAAGTTGTTGGCGGTCGATCATTAGACTAAGTGCTTTCCGCATGTTAGGACTATTCCAAGGTTCGGTTGTATGGTTCAAAGACATTTGGCGTGGACAAGGGTCTAGCCAGACAAAAGGCATATGGCTTTTCCAAGCGATGACATTTCGGTTAATAGCTTGAATTGCTTCGAAAGCACCNAGTGTGATTCCTCCAACGCTATCAAGTTGACTGTCGGCAACCAACAATGACCTGTTTTCTTCTGCCCCAGTTACGATCCAAATTAANCGTTTGGGAGCAGGAAGGNTCTGATGAAANCCTGCTTTAATCCCCCACCAATCATCACGTCGATCATATACGAACTCATTTTCGCTAGCACTCGCTAATTGATATGGNCCTGTACCAAAAGGCCAATTTTTTGANGGATTATAGAAATTAAATGTAAAAGGGTCTTTATCCTTCCAAATATGTTCTGGAAGAATCACAACGTTTCCCCAAACCCGGACCGAAAAGTANTCCAGTTGAAACCGGGGATTGGGCGATTTTAAGTCAAACTGAATGGTTAAGTCGTCAATCTTTTNNATATCTGCTATCCATTGTTGCATATTCGCAGCTTCNGCTAGGGTTTTTGTCTCATCTTTTAATAAGGTNTTGATGGTGAATACAATGTCATCNGCATCAAATANCTCACCNTCNGCCCATGTTACATCACNGCGGATTTTAAGTGTCCAGATGTCCATATTGTCGTTCGAGGTNAANCTNTTACCCAGAAANGGTTCTATTTGATTTGTTTCGTAATTTAGTATAAAGAGTGGTTCCCAAACGGCCTGATGCATACCTTGGCTTCGAGATGTACCCGGAACCATCCAGTTAAAATTGCGAGGATTAGCCATTTTTCCGTAAGCATCAAAAATAACTGTATCTTCTCTAGGGACGCTTTTTAGGGCAACTACATNATTACTAAAAATCGTANCCGANAAAATNAAGGCTANAATGAATACAGAATTGCTCTTCATGNAAAAACCAACTTTCAGAATTGAGTNGGNTTAGTCTAATATANTTTCTTAGTNTNTTCTGGTCTTNATACTANGAAACATATTGNCAGCCAACATCCTTATTTCAATTGAGTTAATAGTAAGTTTGATATGAGTACGTTGTTTCTGACAGATTCGCTTATANTANATGTTAAAGATANTTTNNATTTTGANTAGTGGGAATACGNATCTACATAGGTAAAACGGTAATATNGATATAGTATATGTTTATATTTGAATTAATGCTTTTAGCGAAACATCTGTAACANGTGGTTCGTTAGGTATACAAGATATNNGATTTGATCANTTACATTGGCATTTAAGTTTATGTGGTTTACATTAGAAGATGCAGCAGAAAAATTAGGCGTTAGTNTTGACACTGTTCANGAAGTTCTTGGAATCTCAATGATACAAATACTAGAATCTCAAGTTGATGAACTTAAAGGTGAGTTAGAACAGCTCCGAAACACATTGGAGCAGAAAGAAACAATGCTATTGTATTTGCGCAAACAACCCTTCAGATTTTGAACTGACAGGTGTACATAAAAGCACTCGATTTGCCCATTATTCCATTCCTGCCATGATATTCCCCACTTATTTGATTGTAACGAATAGCTTGTTGNTTTTNCAGCAATACGATATTTATTTGAAATTCTACCACTAGCCTTAATTTCTTACAGTTTATCATAGAAATGGTTCTGCGAGTCTTTTTTCGAATCCCACGCTGATTTCGAGTACTCGTCAGCTTTAACTTCGTTGTATTTTGGGTTAGCCTTTATAGCGCTTGGACGATATTGAGATTGTAGATGATCTCAGAAATGTTGGATGTGAACTTTTTAAATGAAAAAAACTCGAGCACTTGCCCAGGTATTTGGCGCAATATAGGATTCTTCCTGTACTTTGCTATTTTTGTTTGTTTGATTTTATTTTGTGCTTACTTAAATACGCGGATCATGGTTAAATAAAACTTGATCNCACTTTTGTTTATGTTCCCAATTGTACCGTGGTTCTCAATGTGCATTATTTGCTTGATCATGGTACTCTCGGAGGATGAAGTTGGTCTTGAGACATGNGATTGATTGGGAAACATGCAAGTTTGACGTTCAAGGTAGGAATGATGTTAATTCTNCAGTACACAAGATGGGNAGGGTAAAGGTGGAGTGAGTGGTTGTGTTGGAGATGCACGGCATCAATGTGATNGGGATGTCGTCTTTGGAATAACGGGTTTAGGTAATGATGTTGTTGTGAGATTCTCAGCGTTTGGATAATGATGCATTATGATATATTGTATGAATTTAAATNTTTGGAATCAAGAAGTTGTTCGGAGATTATGTCCAAGTTCGTAGAGATTGGGCTGTATGCGGGGTGCAGGACCTTCGGATCAGATTCCATCTTACATTCAGCACTCCATATCGTAAATGATGATGGGCTGTTGGTCGTACTACGAATATAGTTGAGATGTGTTGCTCTGTTTTTGGTGGGAATTCACAGGGAATTTGCGGGTATGCTGATTCATGTTAGATTAATTTNGGGGTAAATATGGCTTGTTCATACCTAACATTCTCCGAGTTAGAGCTAACAAAGATTTATGCTTCACCGCCTTTTACATTTTAGATCTATAGCCAAGATTTGTACTTGTTACTTAACTCATTGTTGATCTAGGAANGGTATTGTGTCTAAAATCATCGTTGCCAATTGTTTTCAGGAAACCAACTCGTTNCATCCTAATCCGACCACCTATGAGCATTTTAACGTTCGATTTGGTCAAGGTTTATTCGACGCTGGTCGTCAGGACATTAGTGGTGCCTTAAATGTTTTTTCTCAACAAGCTGATGTAGAACTTGTACCTGCTTATAGCGCTAGTATGGGTGCAGGAGGCACCATTACCCAAATGTGCTTTGATCAAATTGNTAAGGAATGCCTTGAAGCTATCGAAGAAAACAATGTCGATGTCGAAGCACTCTATTTTTCTATGCATGGTGCAATGGCAGCGGAAGAGGAAAAAGATCCGGAAGGCTACCTTCTAGAGGAAACACGAAAGATTTTGGGGCCTAATGTACCTATCGTNATTTCATTGGACATGCATGGCACTCTTACTCGGCGCATGTTGCGAAATATCAATGGAGTTGCAATCCTGCATACTTATCCCCATATCGATTGGTACCAGCTGGGAGAGCGTGCGGCTGGAATGTTGTTACGTATTCTCGATGGAGCAAAGCCTTTTATAGCTAGCGTTTATACNCCGACCATGGTGCGTGGTGATGAGCTGAAGACGNCCACTGGTGTGCACGGGACACTTATACGGTATTGTGAACTCCTTGAGGAACGGGACGATGTGTTGGCTGCAGGTATTATGCTNGGACATCCGCCTACCGATGTCCCCGAACAAGGGTCCAGAATTGTAGTGGTCACCGATGATAATAAGAAATTGGCTGAACAAGAGGCTTTGAAACTGGGAACCGATTTTTGGGCCATGCGGGCGCGTATGCAGTGTGTATTATACGGAGTGGAAGATGCAATTGAAATAGCGAAAAAAGCAGATGGATCGGTTATCTTCTCTGATGCGGCTGATGCTACCAGTTCTGGGGCACCGGGGACCAGCAATGCTATTCTTAAGGGGTTTTTGCAGAGTGATTATAACGGTCGGGTGCTTTTCCCAATTCGAGATGAACCTGCTGTTGAGAAAGCGATGGAGATGGGGATAGGCCAAACTATTATTGTTCCGCTTGGTGGGACCAAAGACTCTCGTTTTATTCCACTGAAAGTGGAGGTTATGGTGGAAATGCTGTCGNCTGGCAAGTATTTTTCACAAGGTGGTAGGGTGGAGAATGCTGGNTCTCTCGCTATCCTAAGAGCCAAAAATATCACCATCGTTGTTTCAACTCAACCTGGTGTTTTGTGTGATTATTCAATGTATCTTGGTTTGGGGCAAGATCCGAAAAAATTCGATGTCATTGTTGTTAAATTACCTCATACGCCGTATCATGTTTATGATGCTTGGGCTGTGAGGAATATGACTATCGATGTGCCAGGTGCTGCCAGTCCTAACATTAGAACATTAGGACACGAAATTGTCTCGCGTCCTATGTATCCGTTAGATGAAGATATGTCATTTATACCTTACGTAGAGGTGTTTCCATGAACATTGTCCCCCATTGCACGTGTTTTGCTGAAAGTGTTTATGATGGAGATTTTCTGATTGACTAGAATGCTGATCCAAATTCTACTATGACTTGTTTGAGATTGCGATTTCATTTTTGTTGGAAGTCACGTGAGTTTAATGAAGATATAATGATCTAGATTAATGTGACTTTTTTATGATGTTTCATTTTTATAGTCTTTATATAGCGTTTTGTTTGGGGGGATGGTAATGAGTGGTAAAGAAGAGCTCTTCGCTCATCTTGACGAGCACGGTTATGTTGTGCTGAGGGAGGTTTTAACAACTAATCAGGTTGGTGTACTAAGGGAAAGGTCGGTTGAGCTGGTTGAAAAAGAACGGGAGTTAGGAGCACAATTATACTTAGATAATAGATCGCAGCGTGTATGGAATTTGGTGAACAAAGGTAAAGTCTTTGCTGACATGATACAACATCCGTTAGTACTGGAGTTTCAAGAATATTTGTTGGGAAAAAATTGCACTTTAAGCAGTTTTACAGTCAATCTAATTGGGTCAGGATCTCCCGTTTCCGAGCTACATATTGATTATCCATTGAGTAGTCTTCCAACGCCACACCCATCCTTTGCTCTTTGTGCCAATAGCGTCTATTTGCTTGATGATTTTAGCTTGGAAAATGGTGCCACACGNCTTGTTCCTGGAAGTCACAANCGTGGCTATGGTCCTTCATCTGGAGGGACATACGACGATATTATTCAAGTCACCGGCAAGAAAGGAGACATTATTATTGTNCATGGGCATATATGGCATAGTAGTGGCGAAAATCGCACTGATCAGNATCGAGTTGCTTTACTAGGTTTTTTCTGTCGTTCTTTTATGAAACCGCAGCAAGATCACCTGAGGTTAATTGCACCAGAGATCATTGAAGATGCTTCTCCCACCTTAAAGCGACTGCTTGGAATGGATTCACAGCCGAACTTGAATGATTGAACTCAAGTATATTTTGGTGAGAGCCGTATGGTAGTATTCAAATACTGAGCTCTTTTTCCTACTTGAATTTTAACTAAACACGAGTGAGTTGCAGGGTTGGTAAATGATCGCGTCCCTGTCTCTTGATGATGGTTAAGGTCTCCTTTGAGGGTGATTTTAGACGAGATTTCCATGCACCCTACTTCAAGTGTTGCATCACTTAGTAGCAGCTGTTATTATTTGGGATGTTTCAGCTTCTGACAATCATGATTTTGTATCTTGATGTAGAGGAGCTATGTAGGAAGAAGACTTGGCATCAGGATCATATTTGATTGGCGTAGTAGGACGAAGATGTTGTAATAGGATTACAAGTGATTTCGGGATCTATAGGGATTCTACGGCGTCAAGTGGGTTTTCAGTGTGGAGAAATTCAAAGATTATAGGATCTCGGTAATGTATGATTTCTAATCTGCGGACAATCTCTGAAGATTGTTCGAAAATTAGCCCAAAGGACTTCTCAAATGGTTCATTTCCGGTAGCGTTCGGAGTTTTCCTATCATCTTCAATTTACGTGCTTGGTGATCAATGAGAGCTAATATCTTGTCAATTACTGGTTGCAACTCTTCATTGGTCAAGACATTCGTTGTGATTATATTCCCTGTGTATGGAATGTGTCGATTTACTTTGTTGTCAACTTTATAGATTTTCCTCCATCCAAAATTCACATTTCCCTTTTTTATTTTAGCGTATTCTGTAGTTGAATTAATGGACTTGAAATCGCAAAATCAATAATTGAAAAAACAGCGATGATTTGATAATCTTGACCAGATGGTTTCAAATCCATAAACTATCTGGTATGGGATAGAGTCTTGGTTTCGCTTAGCTTCAAAACACGAATTCCTGTTTTTGATGCAAATATTTGCGTTGGCGATTTGCATGATGGATTATCCTTCTGCCGAAATCGTAATCAGTTGCTGACTGAAATGGATTTACATGGGGTTCATCGGGCACTAGTCTANCATGTTCAGGCGGAGACCATTAGCCCCCTCGATGGTAACTGTTACCTCGAATCATGGCTTGATAANGNTGGACGCATATATCCNCAATGGTTGGTCATGCCGTCACCTGATTCCATCGCCCAAGTTCAGACGCTTTACGCNAAGGGGAAAGTTCANTCTGTTCGTNTGTATAATACGCGCGCAATNGGGTTGCCTTTTCGGCCTTGGGNGTATGATGGACTTCTTTCGTGGCTTAGCCAAGTTCGTGTNCCNACCTTCATTTCTNTGCCAGATGCTGATTCGGATGAANTGGTAACAACTCTATCTGCNTANCCGAGGTTAGTNACGGTCTTAGTCGGGGCGCATTANCAACATGCTCTCTGGGTACGACCGGTTTTAGCAGCNTTGCCNAATGCTTATCTNGAGTTGAGCCGTTACGAACCGATTGGTGAGATAGAAGCGTTGCGNGATGAATTTGGGGCTAGNCGGCTGATCTATGGTTCTTGGTATCCACGTTATGCNATGGGGCCAATGTTGTTTTACCTGCATCATACTACTTTGACAGAGGCTGAATTGGCATTGGTTTGTGCTGGCAATCTAACGCGGATTTTAGAGGAGGGGTTATAATGATTGAAGGTAGTCGGGTTATTGACTTTCACGGTCACGTTGGTCGTTGGGATATATATGGGATGATAGATAATCCAGATCTGATGCTCCAAGCCATGGATGCTGTGGGAATTGACCATGCCTGTCTATTTCATATTTTTCATNCTGATAGTGTTTCTAGTAATGATTTGACCGCACGCTTTGTTGCACGATATCCAGATCGTTTTGTGGGTTTTGCATACGTTTCTCCTCTTATATCNTCTGGTTGTGTGGATGAATTATCACGAGCAATTGACGAATTGCAATTTTCTGCCATTAAACTCTATCCACCCTATACCCCTTGGCCGTTGAACCAGCCGCAATGGTATCCTATCTATGAATTTGCTGATGATCGGGGGTTGACCATCATTTTTCATACTGATAGCGGTCCTCAGAGTCGGCCCAAGTTTTTGGCTGATATTGCACCTCGTTATCCAAACGCGAATTTTGTGGCAGGTCATTCGGGTAACACTGCNGAGCCACGGAGGGAAGCTATCGCAGCCGCGCGAGCCTGTTCAAACGTTTATTTGGAAACCTGTTCAACCTTTCGTACCCCTGGTGTGATTGAAGAGTTNGTGGATGGCGTGGGNGTAGATCGTGTTTTATTCGGATCGGATATGCCNTTGATGGATCCACGTTCCCAGATNGGTAAAATAATCACTGCCCGTATTTCTGANGAAGCCAAACAGAAGATTTTGGGTGGAAATGCTGGTNGTTTGTTAGGAATCTAAATCTNCTTGATTTACTTAGTTCTGTAAGTATTTTAANATTAGAAAAGCGATTNTANAGGTTGCTCATTTTACACCTGAAANCTGAGTTGACTCNCCTTNCCGTTGTGNATATTGGTACAATGCTCTTCAAAATTTAGCATTTCTAGAAGACTNACNCCATTGGCCATTTCTTGTAGCAGGCGATCTTCNCTTCTCTGGATGTCTTCTGCCGCTGGTATAAGTGCATCTAACTCCTTGATGGTTGTAACAATGATGCCGTCGTCGTCACCAAACAGAATATCCCCAGGATTTACGATGATGCTACCACATATGACTGGAATCTGGGTTTCAAAAAGTTGGTTTGTCGTGCCAGATACACAACTCACTGATCGTGCGTAACAGGGGATTTCCATAGTTCGGACAGCTGCAGTATCTCTACAGGGNCCATCGTTAACAATACCCGCTAGCCCCTTACGTGCGGCTTCGGTGGGAAAAAGTTCACCAGTAAGTGCTTTGTGGCTGTTTTGTGAATCGATGACAATTACCTCNCCCTGNGCNGCATCACGTAAGGCCTTAACCACAGTCAAAAAGTCATTGTGACAGGTGACTGTGTGCGCGTAACCCACAAGTTTTAGCCCCGTACGGATTGGCCTCATGCCGGAGTCCATAACGCGAAGGTTCAAGTTTAGAATTTTATCCGCATCGCAAATGCATGCTGTGTTAAGTTTCAATAAACGCTGTTTAGTATCATCAAAATTTATCATGTCCTCCTCCAATTATGAATTTCAGAACAGGAACTTGGTTTTAATCAATTTCACGTTTGCGGATTTTCTTCGTTCTGAAGTCTTTTTGTATCTATATACAAGAGTCATCATTTGACTTTTGTTGGTGAAGTCGGATTTTTGCTTTG
>NZUQ01000054.1 GCA_002697225.1 Candidatus Poribacteria bacterium | reverse complement strand
GATTTTGGGCAAATATGAAGAAACGATAAAAACCAAACAAGCACAAAAAGCAAAGGAATTAATCATGAAATTTAAGCTTGCAATTTGCTTAGCCGCAATTATGGTAATTAGCGGACTTTACCATGTAACCGATGCAGCCACAGGATTTGAGTATTTGCCGGATGAACACACGATTGGTCTTTGGCATTTTAACGAAGGTTCAGGTAATAAGGTTAAAGATGAATCCAAGAACAATCTAGACGGCGAAATTGAAGGGAAAGGTGTGTGGGGCCCAGATGACTGGAATAAAGAAGGTGGCGGAAAATCTGTTGAATTCGATGGGAAAACTGCCATTGTTATTGGTTCTGTCAAAGATAAACGTGCCAATAAACTGCTGACCCCTGACGACGCAATCACCGTTGAAGCTTGGGTTTATCCAACCGACATGGCTAGCTGGAAGCTAATTTGTTGTCATTGGGCAGGTGCGGTTGGAAAGTACCATCTGGGTGTTACTAACGGCGTTCCAAACATGCATGTTAATACTGACAAGGGAACAGCGAATGCAGCATCTGCATTGAAGATGGGAGTCAAAGAATGGTATCACGTTGCAGGTACATACGATGGCGCCAAAATCAAAATTTATATTAATGGTAAATTGGAAGGTTCGGCCCCACACAAAGGTAAATTGTCAACCGGCTCGCCTTGGGATGTTATGGTTGGAACCAAAGCCAGCCGTGAATTTAATTGGAAAGGTTTCATTGATGAAGTCAGGGTCAGTTCTATAGCCAGAACAGCTGAGGAACTCAGTGCAAATTTCGATCGCCCGCAAGCCGTTAATTTTCAATCATCAAGTCTTCCTGTATACTGGGGGAAGCTGAAGAAAGAATAACTATTCGTACACCTTATTGGTTCAAATAAGAACCAACTATGTTTCTGAAAGCACTTCCCATACTATTTTGTGTGCTGATTTCTATTCTGGTACTGGCTGAAGATAAAGTACCCGTCAATCAATTAGACCAAGCCATTGCTAGTTTCAAGAAAGAGGTTGATGATAACCCAGCAGATGCTGAAGCACACTATTATTTGGGAAGTGCCTACTTCAGTCAAGGAAGACTGAAACAGGCAGTCATAGCCTATCAGAAAGCCATTTCCCTCCAACCTGAATATGCCAAAGCCTATAACAACCTAGGCTTAGCTTACGCCAAGCAAGGACTCCTGCAAGAGGGGACTGATGCCTACCACAAAGCCATTACTATTAAACCCGATTTCTTTCAAGCTTACTTCAATTTGGGAAAAGCGTATCGGGATGAAAAACAGCTAGAAAAGGCAGTCTCCTCCTTTCAAAAAGCAATTGATATTAACCCCAGTGATTACGAAGTCTACAACAATTTAGGTGTAGCTTACGGACAACAAGGTCGGCTCGACCGAGCTATCGAAGCTTATCTGAAAGCGGCAACCATCAATCCCGATTACACAGCTGCCTATTTTAATATGGGGTTAGCCTACTACCACTTAGAGAAACATGAAAAAGCCATTTCATCATATCAAAAAGTGTTAGTGTTGACTCCGGAGGACAACAAAACTTATAACAATTTGGGGTTAGTTTATCATGGCCAAAAAAACTTAGATAAAGCCATAATTGCTTATCAGCAAGCAATTGCCATCAATCCAAATTATGCTACAGCCTACAACAATTTAGGAACAACCTATTTAAAAAGGGAACAACTTGACCCAGCTATTACAGCCTACCAGCAAGCAATAACCATCAACCCCAATTATAAAACAGCACATATTTCTCTTGGAGACATTTATGATCGTCAAGGGAAATTGACAAAAGCTCTCAATCTGTATAAAGCCGCAAGCAAAATTGCCACCAATGACGCGGGCATACACTTTAAATTGGGAATGACTTATAACAAGTTGGGTAAATTAGACCAAGCAGCTAGTGCTTACCAAAAGGCTATAGACCTCGCTCCACAATCCGTGGCTGCCCATTATGGGCTGGGGGTAGTCTTGATGAAACAGGGAAAGTTAGACCAAGCCATCTCAGCTCTGACACAAGCAGTAAATATTAATCCTAGTTTAGCCATGGCCCATTACAATCTTGCCTGCATTTACTCGCTGAAGAAAGAAACAAACCAAGCGATGGCCTTCTTTCAAAAAGCTATCACCTTAGATCCGGACTATAAAGACCATTCTAAAAATGACACTGATTTTAACAATGTACGTCATAGTTCAATCTATCAGGAACTCATAAAATAACAATCGTTTAAACTATCATTAAAAGAGAGTTGGTTCTGCTTTAATAAAAAATTTAAGCAGTATTTAAAAGTAGGGTCATAACATAAAATCTGGTCAGCATCAGCTTTATTGATGCTGACCAGCACCCCCACTTCTCAGCACTTTGAACAGGATCCGTCATCACGAAAAACAGTTATGATAATATTCTGAATGTGATTTGCAAAACATAGACCTATATCTGTTAACTTACAAGAACCAGCTGAACTATATAATGAATCTGTTGATCCCGAAGTCGCTGAACAAACTTAGCCCCCTAACAACAATATGGTGTTGAATATCCTTGAAATTCTGTTGCTTACCAGTACTAAAGTGGTATTTATATATCATCCCGGATAGTCGTGAGATTGTTGTTTTGCCCGTTAATAAGCAGTAGAAATATCGATCACAACAGAATGACCAATAACTTGAGCAATAGCCAAATATAAGATACGTCCATCCTGAATAAGGTTTGAGATACCATTCGATTGTATCAGGTATTTCGATCTAAAAACCTAAACACATCTATTAGGTTATTCTCTGTTGAGAACGCAATCAGAAGTGAACTGAACTTACCTCTAAAGATAGCTTTAGGGATAAGCATCATCGATACCATGGCTCAAGGATTTTGTGCCAGTCCTGAAGGGATTAGAGGTTAAGGGCACACACCTAAATTTTGAAAGGAAAAGGAGTTTGTATTGTAGTTGCGTTAATATGAGGTTTATGATATACTAGAATACCATATTTGGGTCCAAGCGTATTTTTCTAAGTTGACACAAACTGGCTGTAACTTAACACACATTTGAAGGAGGAACTAGTTAGTTNTANCTTGCCTTATAGTGGTTNGGTTGTCTCTTTAAAATACTAACTAGATAACTTGATGGACAAANCATCAAAAAACGAACAAACCCCAGAAGAGTCTATGGATGAAACACAACAGGCTCATATCGACGAATTAGAGACCGAAGAAAGTGGAACTACTGCAGAATCGGTAACGCCTGACGAGGACAATGGTGAAAGCTCCTTACCTCACGAATCGATTGAAGAACACCAGTCTAACGAAGAAAAAACTCTAGACAAGGAGGAAAATCCACAGCAGGAGTCTGAAGAAACGGAACAAACAACTGATATTACAGATGAGGAATCAGGCACTTCAGACCTTGACAATGAATCTATGCCAGACATGGATGCGCTTTATAATGATTCCTTAAAGGCATTCGATGAAGGTGAAATTGTAGTAGGTCACATTGTAAACATGACATCCGATGAAGTAATGATCGATATTGGATTCAAGTCCGAAGGCTATGTTCCCATACATGAGTTTAAAACTGACGACAAAGGCAATCCAAATGTAAGTGTTGGAGACCAAGTAGAAGTGTATATTGTGCGTCATGAAGACGCGGACGGTCAGCTTGTCTTATCGAAGCAATACGCAGAAGAACAAAAATTATGGGATTCCTTAGCTCATGCGGAACAATCGGGAGAAGTTGTAGAAGCCAAAATTACCGAACGCATCAAGGGAGGCATGCGCGTTGAAGTTGGAGCTCTTCGGGCTTTTCTGCCTGCCTCTCAGATCGAATTGCACCCAATTCGAAACTGGGACGACTATATTAATC
The DNA here is from genome assembly GCA_002697225.1 of Candidatus Poribacteria bacterium. The sequence continues at coordinate 24,856 of NZUQ01000054.1, read as the reverse complement.
AAACTTACCCGATGAAAATTGTCAAATTAGACAAGCGTAAACGCAACATTGTGGTCTCACGGCGGGCACTTCTGGAAGAAGAATTAAGCACGAAAAAGGCCGAACTCCTTAGCAACATCAAAGAAGGACAACTTATCAAAGGGACTGTCAAGAATATAACTGAATTTGGTGCATTCATAGACCTTAATGGAATAGATGGACTCCTACATAAAAGTGATATGTCATGGAGGAAAATTCACAATCCCTCTGAAGTTGTCTCTATAGATGAAGAGGTTGAGGCTTTCGTTATTAATATAGATAGTGAAAACGAGCGGATATCTCTAGGACTAAAGCAAAAAACCACTGATCCATGGGAATCCGTATTTGAGAAATACCCCATTGGTTCAACGGTCAAAGGCCAAGTCGTCAATATCGTGAGTTATGGAGTTTTTATTGAACTAGAAGAAGGAGTGGAGGGACTAATCCATATTTCAGAAATATCTTGGACTCAACGCAACGTAGCCCCATCAAAAATTGTTGCGAAAGACCAAGAACTTGAAGCTCGAGTGATCGACATTGATACAGAGAAGAAACGAATTTCGCTAAGCTACAAGCAACTAGTCCCCAATCCATGGGAATTGCTTGACGTAAAATATCCATTTGGGACTAAAGTCACTGGAATAGTCAAAAACGTGACAAATTTCGGTGCATTCATCGAGATCGAGGAAGGAATAGATGGACTAGTACATTCTTCTGATTTTTCGTGGCTGAAGCGAAATGTGAATCCACGAAATGTTTTGAGTGAAGGTCAGGAAGTTGAAGCAGTTGTACAAAAAATTGATCCGCAAGAACAACGTATATCACTCAGCATAAAACACGTAGAGCCCAACCCATGGAACCTCGTTTCAACAAAATATGCGGTCGGATCAATAGCTAGTGGTGAAATCGTCAACTTGACTGAATTTGGTGCTTTTGCCCGACTCGAAGAAGGAATCGAGGGACTCGTCCACATATCTGAACTTTCCGATGAGCGCATAAATAAACCTGATGATGTTGTGTCTAAAGGCGACGTCCTTGATTTGAAAGTTATTGAACTAAAGATGGATGAACAAAGAATTGGGCTCAGCTTAAAACAAGCGGTTGCCGATCGAGAACGCGAAATGGTTGAACAATACGAACAAAAACCAAAACAGGTAGTAACGGAAACTAAGCGTTCAATCAAGGAACCAGAAAAAAAAGAAGAAGAGGAAGAAACGACATCTTTCGGAGCCGCCCTGAGGAATGTCCTCGATTTTCGATCTGAAGAAGAATAGCGGGTTCGAGTTTTTTCAACATCTCTCCTGAAGAACAAGCGACAATAATCCACAGAATATGTTTGCAAGCTAATATTAAATCCCTACCATGGCTTTGAGGTAACCTATTGAATAAGGAATTTTTGTTTACATCAGAATCGATAACTGAAGGCCATCCTGATAAAATGGCAGATGCAATATCTGACTCGGTTTTAGACGCAGCAATTTCGGGAGATCCAAGTTCTCGAGTAGCCTGCGAGACGTTAGTCACAACCGGCTTAGCACTAATCTCAGGTGAAATTACCACAAGTTCTTCCCTCAATATCCCTGAAATTGTTCGAGGAGTTGTTCATGAGATTGGTTACACCAAAGCGGAATACGGTTTCGATTATGAGCATTCCGCCATATTAACATCGATTGATAAGCAATCGCCCGATATNGCAATGGGTGTTGATCGGCTTGGGGCTGGGGACCAAGGAATGATGTTTGGCTATGCNTGCAACGAAACTACGGAATTAATGCCTATGCCGATTATGACAGCGCATAAATTGACGCGTCGGCTTTCGACCGTACGTAAGGCAAATCTTCTTGATTTTTTGCGGCCGGATGGAAAATCCCAAGTTACNGTCTCATATCATGATGGCAAACCAGCTTACGTCAGCATGGTTGTAATATCGGCTCAGCATGACCCCGAAATCGGGGAATCAGACCTCAGAGAAGCCATAATCGAGGAAGTGATTAAACCTATCNTCCCNAGCGATTTAAGACATCCAGACATAACCTATCATATCAATCCAACAGGGAGGTTTGTTATCGGTGGTCCTCAAGGTGATACAGGGCTGACTGGAAGAAAGATCATTGCTGACACTTATGGCGGCATGGGTAGACATGGTGGTGGTGCGTTTTCTGGTAAAGACCCGACTAAAGTCGATCGAAGCGCTACTTATGCAGCGCGACATGTGGCTAAAAACATTGTCGCAGCCNAGCTNGCGGAACGTTGTGANGTGCAAATTTCTTACGCAATCGGAGTTATTGAACCAACATCAATCATGGTTGAGACATTTGGTACTGGNACCATCCCAGACCACCGGCTTACCGAACTAGTCAATAAGCACTTCGACCTAACNCCTATGGGAATNATTGAACGCCTTGATCTGCGTAAGCCGATTTACAAAAANACTTCCGCTTACGGCCANTTNGGTCGCGAAGAGAATGGATTNACTTGGGAATTAACAGATTACNCAGAAAAGCTGAAATCAGAAGTATAATTGTCAAATACATACATTAAGGACNAAAATGAATTACGATATTAAGGATCCNAACCTTGCAGAGGAAGGAACGNAACGCATTTATTGGGCTAATAGGTTTATGCCCGTTTTAGCACAGATTCGAGAACGGTTTGCTAAAATCAGACCACTTGAAGGTATACGGATTGCTGCATGCTTACATGTAACAACTGAAACTGCCAATTTAATGAGGGCGTTGAAAGCAGGTGGAGCTGAAACTGTCTTGTGCGCATCCAACCCTTTGAGTACGCAAGACGACGTTGCGGCATCGCTTGTATCTGACTATGATATTCCCGTTTTTGCTATTAAAGGAGAGGATACTGAAACCTATTATGACCATATTGATGCCGCTATCAACTTTAAACCGAATATCACGATGGATGACGGTGCAGACTTGGTTTCTATACTTCACAGTGCTGACACAGACGAAAAAATTTTGGATAATGTGATTGCTGGTACAGAGGAAACAACAACAGGTGTAATCCGCCTTAAGAGTATGGCCAATGACGGCGTTTTGAAGTATCCTATAATTGCAGTAAACGATGCGAAAACCAAGCATTTCTTCGATAACAAGTATGGAACTGGGCAAAGTACTCTCGATGGTATTATTCGAGCAACCAACGTTCTTATCTCTGGTTCGACAGTCGTTGTTGCCGGTTATGGTTGGTGTGGACGAGGCTTCGCCAGCCGTGCAAGCGGCTTGGGTGCAAACATAATCGTTACTGAAGTCAATCCTCTAACCGCCCTCGAAGCCATTATGGACGGTTTCCGTGTGATGCCAATGATTGATGCAGTCAAAGAGGCAGATATTATATGTACAATCACAGGTGACATACATGTCCTCCGCCATGAGCACTTTGAAACCATGAAAGATGGTGCGATTGTTGCTAATTCTGGACACTTCAATGTTGAAATTGACATTCCCGCCCTAGAAAAATTAAGTGAAAATAAAGTGACTGTTCGTAATTTTGTGGATGAATATACTCTCAAGGATGGGCGAAAAATCTTTCTACTCGCGGAAGGTCGTCTCATTAACCTATCATCCGCTGAAGGACATCCTGCCAGCGTGATGGACATGAGCTTTGCTAACCAAGCCTTGTCGGCAGAGCACATTGCCAAAAACTACTCAAACATGGAAAATCAAGTTTATGTTGTACCTGATCAGATTGATGCATCCATTGCCAGTTTGAAACTAAAAGCTCTGGGTGTTGAAATTGATCAACTAACCGATGAACAGCAAGAGTATCTAAACTCTTGGACAATGGGCACCTAGAAACACCTANCATATAAAAACNCACAAATAGATAAGGTTGTCAGATTGCTTGATGAATCTGCAATCTTATTTTTTTATTCGATGGAATCCAATGTTGAACCGCTTTAAGAAAACGGAAACTTGGGAGAATATAGCTATTATTCTTTCCATAGTCTCGCTTTGGCCAACAATTTATTTATCTAAAGTTAAGAAAGNAGATTCCGAAATGATTTGGGTAAAACCTTATAAAATTCTGTTAGCCGCGATTTTATTCGTTTTACTAATTGTTTTTGTCCGGAGAGTTGGTCGGATATCAACAGCATTCCGCGAAAACAGGAGACGTTAAAAATATCTCATGAGCATTTTGGTCGTCGGATCAGTTGCATTAGATAGTGTTGAAACTCCATTTGGTAAAATCGAACATGCCCTTGGAGGATCAGCAACTTATTTCTCAATAGCCGCAAGCTTTTTTTACCACGACATATATCTGGTTGGTGTCGTTGGGACCGATTTCCCCAAGAAACATGTTGACTTCCTAGTATCCCGAGGTATCGATCTCGATGGATTGGAACANATTGAGGGTGGGAAAACCTTTCGGTGGGGTGGCAGTTACGTAGGTGACTTAAATGCAGCTGAAACCCATTTTACAGATTTGAATGTCTTCAGCGACTTCCAACCCAAACTTCCCGAATCCTACAAAAATTCACCATACGTTTTTCTGGCTAACATCAATCCCGAGCTACAAATAAACGTGCTCAGACAAATGACGAATCCTAAACTGGTAGTATGCGATACCATGAACCTGTGGATTGACATTTCCCAACCAATGCTATTAGAAACACTAAGGAAAGTAGATATTCTAATCTTGAATGATGCCGAAGCCCGTCAACTAACAGGAGAAAACAACCTAACCCGCGCAGGCAGAAAGATCCTAACTTTCGGCCCAACTCGTGTAATTATCAAAAAAGGCGAACACGGTGCAATTTCTCTTACTGAATCGACTTTTTTTTCTGCACCAGCCTATCCCTTAACTGCCGTCGTTGATCCAACTGGAGCAGGCGACAGCTTTGCAGGTGGGTTTATGGGATCACTTGTTACTCTCAACAGCCTTTCCGAACGAGACATTCGCCGATCGATTATTAATGGTACAGTAATTGCCTCTTTTAATGTTGAAGACTTCAGTCTCGATCGCCAACGGACACTCACTCCCAAGGAAATTGACGAACGTTTTCACCAACTTGAAGAGATCGTGCGATTCTAATCTTGAGTAAAGATGTTCTACGAATATGCAGGCTCCATACATTGCCATTCGCGTTACTCAGACGGAAGCGGTACCATCGAAGAAATCATCAACAAGGCCACTTCAGCAAAACTCGATTTCGTCATACTTACTGACCACGACACGTTAGCACCACTGTTTGATGGATACGAAGCATGGCACGATGAACTGTTATTGTTAGTTGGTCAGGAGATTTCCCCCAAATCAGGATGCCACTACCTTGCCTTTAATCTTGATAAGGAAATCCAAGGTAAGGAAAGAACCGATTATCAAAACTTAATTAATGAAGTAAACGAATCAGGTGGCTTTGGCTTCATCGCTCATCCTTACGGAGCCAAGAAACCACCTTTTCTGATACAAAAAGGACACCTTTGGACGGATTGGCAAGTTGATCGGTACTGCGGCATTGAAATATGGTCCTATATGATAGATTGGATTAATAATGTAAATTTTTTCACACTTATATATCATCAGATTTTCCCCGAAAAAGCGATTAAAGGCCCCTCAAGCAAAGCCCTGAAAAAATGGGACGAAATAGCTCAAAAGCGACATATTGTTGGCATCGGATCAACAGATGCGCATGCACTTTCGCTCCCCTTCCTGCGATTCATTAAATTTCTACCCTATGAATATCTNTACCGCACAATTCGTACACATGTTTTACTAAACGAGCCACTATCAAAGTCGAGTCTTCATGAAGACAAACGGAAAATTTATGCCGCTCTTAAAGCAGGAAATTGCTTCATCGCACATGATATAATTGCTGATTCTTCCGGATTCCTGTTCTCAGGCGCCACAAAAGATAGCGGCGATCTCATTATGGGTCAGGAAACCAAATTCAACCACATGGTTGAACTGTGCGTATCTGTTCCATATCAAGCTGAAATCCAATTACTTCGAAACGGTGAGACCATAAAGAATATCAACGCAAAAAAATTACACATCTCCACTGATAAGTCTGGCGTATACCGAGTTGAAGTTTATCTCGATGGACGGCCATGGATTTTTTCTAACCCAATCTTTCTCCGAAACAGCTGAAAGATTTATGGTTTTGATAATTAGGCATTATTAAAAAAACATTTTATATCATCTAGAAAAGTATGGACATCAACACATCAGATATGTAAGATTANCAAACTTGCTTTGCCGATGGAATCCAATATAATCTTACCGCCAAAAACTATGGATATTACACGAGTAGTATCGGCACTCTTCCTAATATTGCCGATAGCAATTCTCCCGCTTGGTTGCCGCCAAGATGAATCAAAAATCAGAATTGGTGTAAGTATTCCAAGAACAACTGCTCCTACTTATACCTTAATGCGCGAAAAAATGATTGAACTCGGAAAAAAAGAGAAGCACAATGTTGAAATCATCTGGAATGGTGTTAAAGACCAAGGTTCCAAGAAGAATCACATTGCACTGGAAAAACGGCGAATTGAAGAGATGTTTAATCTTGACATCAAAGCGTTAGTCCTAAAACCATTAGATCCCAAGTTAGCGTATGCGATCGTACATGAGGCAAAAAATCGAAACCCACCAGTTCCAGTTATCTCTCTCGATCAAATGATTACTGGAGTCTCAACCTATGGCCACATAACTGTAAATGAAATTAGCCTTGGAGAACAAGCTGCTCAATATCTTATTAATCAAATAAGTGGCAAGGGAAAAGTACTAGTTCTTGAGGGACCAATTGGGATTCCATCACTACGAAATATCTCCATCGGTGTCTATAATGTGCTTAATACTTACAAACAGATTCATATCCATAATCGCGCATCTCCATTGAATGAGCAATCAGCATCCAGTACAACCGATCAGGTATTAAGGGACTATGCTAAAAATATCCAAGCCATTCTAGCCGTCGATAGCTGTCTTGCAGTTGGAGCTATTCAGGCAGTGCAACTACATGGAATGACAGATCTCATTCTGACAGTAGGAGTTGGTGCCAGTCAAGCAGCATGTCAACTGGTTATTGAAGGCCAACATGACGCAGAAGTAGATCTACAGCCAGCAGAACGTGGAGAAGAAGCATTCAAAGCAGCTATGAATGCCATCGAACAAAAGCCTTTTGATTTCGATCAGCAACTACAAAATGGAGGAATTATGACAAAAGTGAAATTTGCCTCCAGTCGCATAATTACCAAATCAAATTATACTTTGGTTAAAAAAATGTGGCCTGACTTATTTAAAAATCGAAATGGTGTCCGATGACTTCAACTTTATTATTTATACTCACCTGTGTTATTAGTTTTTTTGCTTCTGCTCAGGAACAACTTAAAGTTGGAGAGATAACACCAGATTTCATACTGAAATCTGGTGATGGTAAAGAATACTCAACGAAGAAGCTACGCGGAAAAATAATTGTCCTAATTATGGGCAACCGAAAGATCCGGAAGGAAGACAATGAGTGGGGAAAAATAATTCAGAAAGATTTCGAACGGAACAACCATGTTGCTGCCTTCATAGTTGGTGATATGCGAAGCGTACCTAGCTTTGTACCAAAAAGTTTTATCAAGAAGTACATGCAAAAAAAGCCTGCACCTGTCACATTTTTATTTGACTGGTCAGGGAAGGTTCATCAACAATACAAAACCCAGCCGAAGTTGCCGAATCTTTATGTGATCAGTCATACTGGTAGAATTATATTTCGTAAAAGCTGGAAATTGAGTCAAAACAGGTATCTAGAATTCAAGTCAATTATTGACAAAGAACTATTCGACCTAATACAAAAAGATAAAGCAAATAATAAGGAGTAATATACATGACTGCTGAAAAAGCTTTGGTTAGCATTGTTATGGGTAGTGATTCAGATTTGGACAGGATGAACGAATGCGCTAAAATTTTAGATGAATTTGATATTTCCTTTGAAATGACGATATCATCGGCACACAGATCTCCGAAAACCACTATGGAATACGCTGAAAGTGCCAGCAACCGAGGCATAGAGGTAATCGTAGCAGGGGCAGGCAGAGCCGCCCACCTAGCAGGAGTCATAGCCGCGCATACTACACTTCCAGTCATTGGAGTGCCAATCGACGGAGGCCCTTTGAATGGTATTGACGCATTATACTCTACTGTGCAAATGCCGCCGGGAATTCCTGTCGCTACTATGGCAATAGGATCAGGAGGTGCTAGAAATGCAGGAATATTCGCCACACAAATCCTGAGTATTAAATACCCTAAATTACAATTCAAACTTAAACAATATAAAGAGAAACTTAGCCAAGGAGTGGTGGAAAAAGCACAGCGGCTAGCAGAAGTAGGCTATGAAAATTATTAACGAAAAATTCTAATGCAGTCGCCAACTTGAAATGGATTTCTTGATTGGATCAGAAAAGCCGCAGCTACAACTTGGTCCCGTATAGACTCGATCTGCAAACTGCAATTCTGCAGGTTGGCATTAAGAAAACTTGGATCTATTTGATTCGTACCAATTTTTTTCCTAGCAGCGATAAAAACTAAATTCTCTTCTGCCTCTGGGAATCTGCTAAGATAGATCCTATCGACATCAGACTTCAGTACATAGGTATCTCGAGCCGCTACAACCCTTTGTCGGGCATGCATATCCTCAATTGAAACGTGATCATTACTTGAAGGTTCATATTCCATGTCATTATTGATGGTGCATCTGGCCGTGTGAGATCCTTTTGCCACATGCTGAATTGTGAGATTACAGGCGGCCTCATACCACTCAACGTACTGCTGGTTTCCATCAGGGTGTGACACGACGTTCTTTTGGAACACGTATACCAGCATTCCTTCTGACAACCTAGCCATTAAATCTGAGGCAACATCCAAATAAACTATATTCCCAGATTTCTGATTGATNGTTGTGTAANCTTCAATCTGGACAAAATCACCCTCAATCGGTTGTACAGTGCGCTTACCAATGATCCGAGCTGTTGCATCCTCCTGGCGAACATCGATTAATACAGCCCTGCTAACTNCTATTTTTTGCGGGAGATCCTTCTTACCCTCCAATTCAGGCTCAGTGGCCACACTCACCCGAAAAATCTTGAAAGTTGTACCTTCTGTCAAACCTTGACGTATGCCCTGATTAATCTCAACCCAATTTGGGTTGGCTCTGATAATTTTTGCGGGTAAACGTATAAAATCCCCTATATCAACATGAGAAAGACGTAGATCCGATATTGTGGCGGTGATTTTTTCTGGAGTTANCTGTGTAATTTGTGCCTGTGCGATTCTTTGTTCAGTTTCTTGATCTACTACCTCAACACAAATCCCAAGAGTAAACCCATACTCTAATTCACCAGAAAATGTGATGCTGTTGGCTCTAACTTCTTTGACATGCGGGAGTTCAGACAAATTTGTATCTTTAGGTTCTTGCAAATGTGTTTGGGTGGNAGACAACACACAAAAGAAAGAANTGAAGANAACACAAACTAGTGTTTTTTTTATCAGAGGGCCGATTAAGAATTTCATGAAGAGTGTATTTTAACTCAAAACTTAAAATGATCTTGCAACATATCGAAAAGAGTGGTTGCCAATCTTTGGGGATTGTGGCGGATGACATTCAATTCAACACCATTTTCAACAACCATCATCTCACGGATAATATCAGCTTTAATCACCNTGNCNNCCTGTAGATCATCTGTTTCCGNATCATAGAGAACCTGAACCCGCGAGGGGTCTGCCATCTGCAGNATTTCTTNGGAGATTTGGGATATATTTTTNGTTAGATTTGCCATGGAACCAATTGCTTTGCCAAAGCGCTCCTCAACCATTGACGCACCTTCATCCACGTAAACTTGGATTCGAGAGAATTGGTTTAAGAGCTGTTTTTGTACATAATTCTGGATAACATTTTCGGGTGCGAGACCATCGTTTACAACAACGTAATCTAACAAAATATCAACGTGATTTTGAATCGCACGAATATGATCACTGACGGAATATCCATCTGTTTCACCCGGTTGTGACATTATATTGCACACATAGATTTTCACAGCATTAGATCTACAAACAGCTTCAGCGATTTGCCCATAAACGAGATTCGGCATAATACTAGTATACAAACTCCCAGGTCCAACAATAATTACATCTGAATTATAAATAGCTTCAACTGCATCAGCATTAGCGACACATTCAACTGGTCTAGGATCTTCTGTTTGATCACCGTTTTGTCGCGGTTCAATAAAGATACGTCTAATCATCTCCCGGTTTTGCCGGATCGGAATGCTGGATTGCCCCCGAATAATTTCTCCATCAGTGAGTTCAGCGCAAAGAACATTACCTTGTAAACTAGCGGGAATAATCCGCCCACGTACAGAAAGAAGTTTCGATGCTGCCAGAATAGCTTTAGGAAAACTACCATCATTTTGGTCAATGAGTGCAGTTAACAAAATATTGCCAACTGTATGCCCTCCTAAATCACCGTTCCCTGAAAAACGGTACTCGAAGAGACTCGCCACAAGCTCATCTGCCTCAGAGAGAGAAACAAGAAGTTTTCGGACATCTCCTGGAGGCAAGACGTCAAACTCATCAATCAATCGGCCAGTACTNCCCCCATCATCAGACACAGAAACNANTGCTGCTAATCGATCCATATCGACAATTGGCAGTTCACTTTGGTTGACATGGGAATACNTCCTAATTCCGCTAAGCAAAGCGGACAATCCAGTACCTCCACCAATACAAACTAATTTCAAAGGCTTNTGNGCCACCACACAACTCCAAATTCAATATTCATTNTATTCCACAAAATCNTTTTAGAATAACGCACATTANTTGTAACCTGTTACGCNTTTCTCCAAACGNCCCAAGGTCTCAACTGTNGACNGACAAAGNTTTTTTGCCTCTTGAATAGATCGAGCTTCACTGAAGACTCGAATTACTGGTTCAGTTCCNGACTTCCGGATGTTTACCCACTTGTCATCCCAAACTCGTTTAACCCCATCCGTAGTATCAAGGTCATCGTTAGCNAAAGCAGTGAGAGCCAAATCAAGAACAGCATCTGCTACATCTTGAGACGGCGTGTCAATTTTNTTCTTATCCATCCAGTATCTCGGCATCAATGACACTAGATCNGTCATACTCCTATNTGAGGATGCAAGTAGCTGTAAAATCGCNGCAATCGACGTAATNCCATCAGCAGTATGCAGAATTTCAGGGTAAATCACACCTCCCGTNCCCTCCCCACCAAGNGTTGCNCCGACTTGCTCCATTTTTTCAATAACATGACCAACCCCAACTGGTGTCCGATGAAGTTCCACACTATNCTTGTCAGCNATATCATTNAGCATTAGACTTGTAGACACTGTTGCCACTAAATCCCCCTTCCTTTGACCAACAAAAAAGTCAGCAATCAATGCATAAGTGTACTCACTACTCAAAGGAACCCCCTGATCCGAAACTAAGACCAACCGATCCGCATCTCCATCGTGAGCTATGCCAAGATGCGCACCCTCAGATTTGGTAACCTGACACAATTCCTTTAGAGCCTTTGGATTTGGCTCGCTTGATCGCGGGAATATACCGTTGGGGGTACAATTTATCTCAATTACTTCACACCCAAGCCGACGCAGTAACATAGGGCTTATTATGCTACCTGCGCCATTACATGCATCAATAGCAACCTTCAATGACCGCTGTCGAATCTCATCTAAATCTATCCAATCCAATTCCAAGATCTGAGCAATATGATAGTCTATAGCACTGTCAACTGTTTCGACTGATCCCAGTTGATCCCACGATACAAGGTTGACTTTTTCCGACTCATAAATCTCTTGAAACCGACGCTGGGCATCAGCACTAAGCAAACAACCTGATTTNGCAGCTAACTTTAGACCATTCCAATCAACCGGATTATGACTAGCAGTGATAACGACACTACCCTCCGCCCTTATTTTTTTTGACATTAACAGGATAGTTGGTGTTGGACAAACGCCAACATCAATTGTACAACAACCTGTAGCAATTAACCCACTAATCAGCGAGCCTTTCACCATTTCCCCCGACGTACGGGTATCCCTACCCACGACAACGGTTTGGCTACCGATGAATGTACCAAACGCAGTTGCAAATCGTGAAATTTCCATAGGGGATAATGAACTTCCAATTGTCCCACGAACTCCGGACGCACTAATTATCAGATTTCCCATTTAAATCACCCGATGACTTAATCTGGAACATAATACTATAGCGATGCAACAGATACCAATTAGAACTTGCCAACCACAGACCAAATACCATTNNGGATACGCAAACAGGTANGATGATATCGGAGTTAATTCATATAATTTCGGTGTACGAAAAATGTCATGTTCTAGCACATGNCACACTGCAATTAACGGATTGATATGCAAAAACACCGGAATGAAGTATATCAAATTTTCAACGTAACGTTCAATAGGAACGAGCGAGAAAAAACTACCGATGAGTAGGCCCCATACCACCAGCGAAAACAGTGCAGCCAAGGTTTCATGACCAAAAATCTGCCATCCTAGAAGACCAATTGAAGCACCCACAAATGTATAGCTCAAAAAAATTAAATAGACTTTTACTACAACCATGAATGACAAAGAAATATCCCATCGCAGAACAATTAACAAAATAACAGCAAATATCGTAACGAATACAAAACAAGGGATTAAAGAAAAAAAAACCTGTTTGGCTAGGACAAACCATTGGACTGGAGGGCAGAAAAAACTAAATTCTCTAGAATCTATGCGTGCAAGGACTTTGGCAGAAAAATAAGCAGAAAAAAGGAAAACAGTAATAACTACAGAAAGATGAACGAGTTCAACTGATGACCCTAGTTTAGCGAAAGACATGGATCTATAAACCAAACCAGTCAAAAAGACTTCTAGTATTAAAGGCAAAATTAGCTTCATAACCACTAAATTCAAAAACACGGTTTATTTCAAATAACTATCAAAAAGGCCAACGGGTATCCTAATATACCAAGCTCTTTGCTTAAGTTTACCCCATCACTCAGTTGATATTATCCTAAAAATTAATGAATAGAAATGAGACAAACACTAGGTATCCTTTTTATATATTCNCCCCCTAAGTTGAGATTTCAAGAGTGCTGTGTTATAATCGGATTNGCCNACAATCGACTTGGTNGATCTTCTNAATTTTATTTTATTTTGCANGANNNTTATTTTAAAATCAAGTTATTATTGGGTTGATTAATACNAGTTGCGTCTATTCTAGCGTAAACTATAATTACTCATCAAAGAAACTATCAAGAAAATCCCCGGTTCAGTGCCCACAGGATATTATTAGGAATGCATACTATTTCCTTGATTAATTACAAAGGTGGAGTCGGAAAAACCACATTAACAGCAAATCTTGGCACTGAACTTGCCTTCCGTGGCTATAAGGTACTGCTAATAGATTTAGACCCTCAAGCCAGCTTAACATTTTCCCTTGTGTTCCCCAGTGTATGGGATAAAGATTGCCGGGAATCTAGAACAATAAAAAATTGGTTTGAGGCTCTAACTAATAACAACTTGAGTCTTAGATTCGCTGATTTAATTGTACAACCCGCTAAGGTCAATAAACGCATTAAGGATTGGGGAGGTGCAGGATCAGTAAGCCTTGTTTGTTCTCATCTTGGTTTAATTAGTCTGGATATAGAACTAGCGGTTCTTGTTATTGGGGCGAACCCAAGGCAAAGTGCATTGAATTTCCTTCAGACACACACTCATCTACGGTCTGGCCTGGAAAGCGTAAGTGATGACTATGATTTCATTTTTTTCGATTGCCCAGCAAACTTCAATATTTCCACTCAATCAGGTATTATCGCAAGCGATTTTTACATAATACCAGCAATCCCTGACTACCTCTCGGTATTGGGTATAGATCAATTAGAGGTTCAAGTAAAACGCCTCATTGAAGACTATAATCATTACGCGGAATTTCTGGAAGACCGGATGCTAATCAATCCCAAGAGACTCGGCGTTGTGTTTACTATGCTTTCACTTTATGGTAAATCTCCAATCGCTGTCCAGAAAGCTTATATTGCTAAGGTTCGCCAGAAACATATCCCATACTTTAACAGCTTCATACGGGAAAATAAAACAGTATATGGAATTGCTCCTGAAATTGGCATACCAGTATCTCTGCAGGCAAGCAATAAGAAAAACAATCAACTTGTTAGAGCTGAGTTAGAAAATTTTGCGGATGAATTCTTGAAATTAATAAATCAGTAAATCATAAAAACAAATCAATATCCAACTTGCGAACAAAAAACTTAAAGTTACTTAAGGTAACCAGTTNAATCGAAAACTACTTGTGTCACATTCGATTTGAGATNGGTTAACTCTTAAGAATGTGTTTTCCTCGTTTCGGATCAATGGTCTCAATTGTCGAAAATATTGTTTTAAATATTCCTGATAGGTTGCTGAGATACTTGAGAAANATTGGATCTGTNGCCGATCAAAGNTCAGTCACCGCTTATACTNTTGGAGGTTTCGTNCGCGACCTGATTTTGTCGGATGGAGACCAGNTNAAAAGNAAAGCNCTAGACCTAGATATCGTAATTGAAAATCACGCTATTGATATCGCACAAAAGGTTGCTGATGATTTNACAGCGTCAATCGANGTACATAAANAATTTGGCACGGCAAAAATTATTACCACAGAAAATTTTCGGATTGATTTTGTGACTGCACGCCGTGAAACTTATCAGACTTCAGGTGCGTTACCATCAGTAGTTTTTAGTTCCATTAAAGAAGATTTACATCGACGTGATTTTTCAATCAATGCGGTAGCTATGTCAATCTTGCCAACTGATTTTGGAAATCTCCTTGATTACACAGGGGGATTAATAGATCTGAAAAATGCATCGATTCGAGTACTACATGATCAAAGCTATCGTGACGACCCTACACGTATCTTCCGAGCAATCAGGTACGAACAACGTTATAATTTCCAAATATGCCAAACGGATCAAAGCTTGATCCAAGATGCAATTGATCAAAATTGTCTAGGCAACATCAGCGGCCAGCGTATTCGCAACGAGTTTAATCGGATCTTTTCTGAGGAATTTGCACAGAANTCCTTCCAAAGGATGGAAGACTTCGTTTTGTTTTCCGCTATAGTACCGTGTTGGGAACTCCCACAGGATTTCAANNGGATATGGNAAAATACTATTCAGGCAGTNGNCTGGTCCAAGAAGCATCTTCCAGATGACAAGATAGATCAGAANGCAATGCTCTGGATGGCCCTTTTGAATCAAAAAACGACNGAGACAGTAANTCNTCGACTAGCATTTGAAAAACGATTACAAGAAAAATTAAACGCNAAAAACCGATTGATAATANATCAGGAAAAGCTTTCCNACAGTTCAAAACCNAGCCAAATATATCATCTACTGAATTCTTATCCTTTGGAAACGCTAATTTTCAGCTTGTGGAATCATAAACATAGCTGGCAAAAAGAACAAATTAAGGACTATTTGTTGAGACTGCGACATGTCCAACCCAAAGTTGCAGGGAATGACCTGATTCAGCAAGGCCACACTCCCGGCCCCGAAATGTCCGAGACTTTGTGGAATAGCTTTGCTAGGCAACTGGACGAATTGAAGACTAACAGATGACACTAAATCCCCTCAACGCAATTATTAGAGTTTGTCAGTTTATCATTCTGCTTACCTTTCATGAATGGGGACATGCAAAATCAGCGGAGATGCTGGGAGATCCAACAGCAAAAGATATGGATCGTGTTTCTTTTAATCCAGCTATGCATATTGATATTGTAGGTACTATTATTTTTCCATTAATTGGAACTCTACTGGGAGGAGGCTTCTTCGGTTGGGCCAAACCAGTACCAGTGAATCCGCGTAACCTAAGAAACCCCAAGCGCGACATGATGCTTATTGCTGGTGCAGGACCAATGATGAACATTATTTGTACTGTTGTAATTCTTTTGGGATATAGCTTACTGGAAAATCAATTGGGCTATCCAAAAACACCTGAACAATACAAAATCGCACGGCTTCTAATCGTTGACTCAGCTCTTATTAGCATTTTCTTGGCAGCTTTCAATATGCTACCGGTATTCCCACTCGACGGTTTTAGTATTACTTACGGACTGTTGCCAATACGTCAAGCTGAGGTCTTTGGTAGATCAAGACAATACGGCATGATGATATTAATGATTATTTTATTTTTACCAGACCTTGTTGGCATACCCAATCCAGTGTTTTGGTTGCTTGGCCAGGTATCATATGGGATTTTCGATCTCATTGCCAAAATTGTAAGATTACGATGAGTATGGATCAATGGCCAAACATTAAAAAAACCCTTAAGGAAATNAGAATAATATTTTTCAAACGAGATTTCGAACGGAGCGAATATTCACTTGAGAGTTTTATCTGGAATACAGCCTTCGGGCAAATTGCATATCGGTAATTACTTTGGCATGATGAAGCCTGCTTTGACCTTACAGCAAGAACATCAAGTCTACTTGTTCATTGCCAACTATCATGCTTTGACCACGGTACATGACGCCAATATTATGCGTCAANGAACTCTGGATGTCGCCTTGGATTTTTTAGCCTGCGGTTTGGACTCACAGAAGACCGTGTTCTATCGTCAGAGCGATGTCCCAGAGATTACCGAACTGACTTGGTTACTATCCGTAGCAACACCAATGGGATTATTGGAACGTTGTCATTCCTATAAAGACAAATTNGCCAAGGGTATTGCTGCCAGCCACGCGTTGTTTACCTACCCAGTGCTGATGACAGCCGATATTTTGGCCGTACAATCTGAGATTGTACCCGTTGGAAAGGATCAGAANCAGCACTTGGAAGTCGCACGCGATATAGCCATTAAATTCAANNGCCAATACAAAGAGGTATTCAAAATCCCTGAACCAATGATTCAGGAGGAAGTTGCGGTCGTTCCAGGTGTAGATGGACAAAANATGTCGAAATCTTATGACAATACCATTGAGATCTTCGGTTCAAAAAAACAGACCCGAAAAGCTATTATGCGTATTGTTACCNACAGTAAAACCCTTGAAGAACCAAAGGATCCAGATACTTGCAACGTTTTTGCTCTGTACAAACTTTTTGCCAACCCAGAAGAATGTGAAAAGTTGGAGAGCCGTTACAGGACAGGCGGGATNGGTTATGGTGATGCCAAGAAAGAATTGGTTNCCAAGTTTGAGGAACACTTTNCACCAATGCGTAAACNTCGAGAAGAATTGGCAAACAATATGGATTATGTTGAATCGGTTCTGCAAGATGGAGCAGCACGGGCCAAAGAGGTCATTATGCCAACTCTGGCTGCAGCTCGAAACGCAGTTGGATTAGAATAAATTGCTAAACCAAGCACTCAGAAAAACAAGCAAAAACTAAATTACAGTTAGTTAAAGAAATGACGCAAACAACCGAAGCCCNAGATCAACAAATATCATATTATCCGATCAGGTTAGATGTCTTTGAAGGCCCCCTTGATCTNCTCCTTCACCTGATCCAAAAGGATGAAATGGATATCTGCGATGTATCAATAGCTGATATCACTGATCAGTACATTAACTACATTAATTTGATGGAAGAACTTGACCTCGATGTAGCATCAGAATTTTTAGTGATGGGTGCTACCTTACTTCAGATAAAATCGCAATCCTTGCTTCCATCTCCCAAAGCAGACGAAAAACAATCCAAAGGTTTCAAAGATCGGGAACAACTGGTCCGGCAACTGCTGGAATACAAACAATTTAAGGAAATGACACTAGCACTCAATCAACGTGCTTTCTCACGAGAACTGATCCATGAACGACAGGTTAGTACTGAACTTGAAGATCAGCGTGAGTTTCATATCCGTGCAACTCTTTTTGACTTGATTACCGCCTTTCAACAACTTGAGGATCGGCGCCAATTCGAATTCGATGATGATTACTATGAAGAACTACAAGAAGAACCAATTACGGTTGAAGAAAAAATCGAATTTGTCGAACGCATTCTAGAATCCGGGGATCCAGTAAATTTCACCGACCTGTTTCCAGTCCATGCTAATAAAGCTGAAAGAATCGTAACCTTTTTGGCCATCTTAGAACTTATACGACTCAAACACATTACTTCAGTACAATCTGGACATTTTACTGAAATCTATTTGCAAAAACGAAACACCGATACTAACAATTATGGATCAACAAACTAATATCGCCAATCTGGAAACTCCGCCAGGCCAGTTAAAATCGATTCTTGAGGCCATCCTTTTTGTCTCAAGTGAACCCATTACAATTGAACAATTTTGCCAGGTTCTCGATGGTGTTTCATCCAAACGAATCAAGGACGAACTAGCAAAATTAGCTGAAGAATATCAAGAATCAGGGCGAAGTTTTCAGTTGACTGAAATCGCAAATGGATACCAAATCACCACGCATCCTGAGTACCACGATTGGGTGAGTAAATTCCATACGAAGCAGGTTCGAGTCAAACTGACCCCCGCCGCCCTCGAAGCATTAGCCATTGTCGCCTACAAACAACCGGTCACACGTGCTGACGTTGAGGAAGTACGCGGTGTTAACAGCGACAGTGTACTAAACTCGCTCCTGGAAAAAGGGCTCATCGGAATTTCCCGTCGGACACCAGATTCAGGTAGATCTTTCCAATTCGAAACTACCGATCAATTCCTTGACCAGTTCGGTCTTAAGGACTTATCAGACCTACCATCAGCAGAAGAAATCCAGCAGTTTTTGCTCACCAATTAGAATTTCCCCATTTTTAAATTGACGAATAAGACACTTGCAGTTAGAATTTCTCTGTCAAATACAGGTGNTTAAAAATATAGGGATGAAGAATGAAATATGACGCTTGGTTTCAGTGCGTACAAGGCTGCGAACGGAGACATGAACTGAATGAAATTATCTATCGCTGCNCCAAATGTGGAANCCTGCTTGAAGTCAAGCATGATGTTGATAGACTCAAGACACGGAGCGCTGCTGCCTGGATGTCACTTTTTGAGAAACGTTATATGCGAACTGCTTATCCTTACGGAAGCGGGGTTTGGGGAAAGAAGGAGCTTATTTGCCCAAATATCGACAACGGAAATATCGTTTCGACTTACGAAGGAGGCACCAATCTCTTTTGGGCGGAACGACTAGGAAAATCAATTGATGTCCCAGATCTATGGATCAAGCAATGTGGTATCAGCCACACAGGATCCTTTAAAGACTTAGGTATGACCGTTCTGGTTTCAATGGTCAAGCAGATCATATCTGAAGGAAAAGACATCCGTGCTGTCATCTGTGCTTCAACGGGGGATACTTCTGCTTCNCTAGCCGCATATGCCGCCGCGGCCGATATCCCGGCTGTGATTCTGCTACCAAGAGCAAAAGTTTCCATGACACAACTAATTCAACCAATTTGCAACAANGCNCTGACACTATCANTAGACACTGATTTTGACGGGTGCATGGCAATCGTTCAAAAGNTAGCTGAAACTCCCTATTTCTACCTGGCCAACTCGATTAACTCCCTGCGAATTGAGGGGCAAAAAACAATTAGCATTGAAATTGTTCAACAGTTCGNGTGGGAAGTGCCTGATTGGNTTATTATTCCTGGCGGTAATCTTGGTAANGTCAGTGCCTTAGGCTTGGGATTCCGTCTGATGCAGGATCTAGGTATTATCAACAAATTGCCACGCATTGTCTGCGCTCAGGCGGCGAANGCAAACCCCCTTTATACTAGTTATCTTAACAATTTCACAGATTTTTCAAGCATGAGTGCCCAAACTACACTAGCAACAGCCATACAAATTGGCAATCCAGTCTCCATACAAAAAGCAATCAAAGTGATTGAAGAATTTAACGGGATAGTTGAGCAAGCCACNGAGAGCGAACTAGCAAATGCTGCCGCNCTGGCAGATAGNACAGGTCTCTTCAATTGCCCACATACAGGCGTTGCTCTGACTGCTCTTTTCAAATTGATTGAACGAAAGGAAATTCAGAGAAGTGATCGCGTTGTCGTTATTTCCACTGCTACTGGGCTTAAATTCCCTGAGTTCAAAGTAAACTACCATAACAAACAACAGGAAGAAGTAGACCCTCTACATCAAAACCTACCCGTTGAACTACCTGCAAACTACGACACAATTATGAAAACTATCGATCAAAGATTCAGTCGTTAGAGATTATTCACTATGCCAGTCTTTGACGTAGACCAACTCAAATCTATCGGCAAATGCATTTTCCAAGCTGTCGGTTCTGTCCCAAAAGAAGCAGAAATCGTCGCAAGGTTACTAGCCAATGCAAACTTGGTCGGCCATGATTCACATGGAGTGATTAGAATCCCTCAATATCTTGGTCTTATTGAAACNGGCCACATCNTTCTAAATAATGAAATCGAAATACTTCGTCAAACCAAATCAAGTGCTGTTATCAACGGGAATTGGGGATTTGGCCAAGTTATCGCCTCCAAGGCGATGAATATTGCCATTGAAAAAGCACAATCAACNTCTGTCAGTACCGTCACTGTACGATCTTGCAACCATGTCGGTCGCTTGGCTGACTATGCGCAAATCGCCGCTAACCACAACNTAATAGCTATGTTAACGGTCAATAATCACGGATCGGGCACACGGGTTGCGCCTTGGGGCGGAAGTGAAGGGCGCTTATCCACTAACCCGATTTGTTTCGCTATCCCGAGAAAACACAGTCAGCCAATTCTTGTTGACATCACCACTAGTGTTGTTGCCGAAGGTAAGGTACGAGTTAAGCGAAACCGAAATGAAAAGGTGCCGGAAGGATGGATCATTGATGCCAACGGAATCCCTACCAATGATCCCAATGACCTCTACGAATCACCTATGGGAGCGATCTTACCTTTTGGAGGTAAAGTTGGTCATAAAGGATTCGCTCTAAGCATGGTTGTCGATATCCTTTCCGGGGCATTAAGCGGTGCGGGCTGCAGTCGAGAGTCTCCTGAGAAGCTCGGGAATGCTATCTTCATGACGCTCTTTGATATCAGTAGTTTTGTTCCCATTGAAGAATTTTATCAGGAGATTGACAATTTTGTCGACTGGGTCAAGTCAGCCAAGACAGCCCCTGGATTCACCGAGATCACCATCCCAGGTGAACCTGAGGACCACATCAAGCAAAAGCGTCGTAAAGAAGGAATCTTTATCGAACAAAAAACATGGAAACAGATTGAAGAATCTGCAGAGAAAGTCGGTGTTGATTTAAGTGCGTTGCAATTAAGTGACCAAATTTCCCAACACTAAACGGAGATTTTCTCACCACCATATCTACCAATTATGACATGGATGAATATGAAAACAAACAACATTTTTGAAAATAGCACTTCGATTGAAATACTTAATAAAATAGAAAGAGGTAAGGTTCGCCACGCTGTCTTAGATTTTGACGGAACAATTTCTCTCATCCGCGATGGATGGCAGAACGTGATGGTACCAATGATGATTGATGTTCTGATGGAGACTCCTACANACGAATCTCGCAAACAACTNGAATCAACTGTAGTTAAGTTTGTTGACCAGCTTACNGGNAAACAAACGATATANCAGATGATACNACTCTGTGAAGAAATCCAGAAGAGGGGAGGAACTGCCAAGGACCCGCTNGATTACAAAGACATGTATAATGATAGATTACTACCNATCGTCAATGACCGAATTACGAAACTTGAGAATCAGGAAATTANAAGCAATGATCTACGCGTTCCTATGTCCCTTGAGTTTCTACAGAAACTTACCGCATATGATATTAAATGCTATCTTGCTAGTGGAACTGATATTGAATTTGTCAAGCATGAAGCGAAACTCCTAGGTGTAGCTGAATATTTTGATGGAGNGATTTTTGGAGCTCTTCGCGAATTTTCAAAGTTTTCAAAGGAAATGGTGATTAAAAAAATTCTGGCAGATTTCGATCTCAATGGAAGCGAGTTGTTGATTGTCGGTGACGGTTACGTCGAGATTCAAAATGCAAAGTCAGTGAATGCAATCGCGGTTGGTGTCGTAACAAAAGAGAACAACGTTTACGATATGAATGCCAATAAACGCCAACGCCTAATTCGCGCTGGTGCGGATATTATCATCCCCGATTTTCGCGAAGCGGATCAACTCCTATCCTATTTGTTGGATATATAGATTTATAGGGGAACTATAAAGTACAGCACCGCTCATAATCAGATGAGATGCCATACCACAAAAAAGTAGAACGACGCAACAACCACTAATCACCAAAACGATCGCTCGCCTTGCCCACCAACACAAAGAAAACCACAACCACTATCTACTTTGGTCTCTTCAGACAAAGGCTAGTGTTGGTCTCGTTCAGCCCATCCGGCGACCGAGCTAGGTTCAATCATCTCCTCCAAGTTTGGAGTTTATTGGACTTTCCTAAACCCAACTGGCTAAAATTCATGACAACCTAAAAGCGTGATATCTAAACATTTTTTACAATGTAGAAGAAGACACACAACGTAAATACCATTTGTTACTATACTATTACCCTGTTTTTCATAGTTACGATGGAAATTTTTAACTATAAATGAACAAAGAAATTCTTCGATTAGCAATTCCAAACATCGCTAGCAACGTATCAGTACCCATGCTGGGTGCTGTTGACCTCATGTTGATGGGACATTTATCAACGGAAAAACATTTAGGAGCTGTTGCTATTGGCGGAATCATCTTTAATATGATCTATTGGGGGTTTGGGTTCCTTAGGATGAGCTCAACCGGNATGACGGCACAAGCCTATGGAGCAGGTAATTCAGAACGGTGTCTTTCAATNCTGAAGGTCGCTTTGCTGTTCGCCTTTATCAGTAGTATACTGTTAATTGTTTTTTTCCCGATTATTGCTGAGATTAGTTTCCGATTGATCGAAGCCAGTTCCGAAGTGGAGAAATNAGCCAAAGTATACCTTCGTATCTGCATCTTTGCAGCACCCGCAACCTTAGCACTCCACGCCTTTCATGGTTGGTTTTTGGGCTTACAAAATGCCAAATACCCGATGATCTTGGCTATCACCGTCAATAGCTTGAATATCGTACTGAATGTGTTATTTGTTAAAGTATTCCAAATGAAATCGGATGGTGTAGCACTTGGCACAGCATATGCACAATATTTTGGTTTGTTTTTGGCTATCGGATTGTTTCTATATAGATATCGCAAGCTCTTGAGAAATGCCCCTTCGTTAATGGCATTAGATCTACCACTTTTAAGTCAATTTTCTATAATCAGTCGTGATATTTTCATAAGAACGCTTTGCTTGGTTTCGAGCCACGCTTTCTTCATATCAAAATCGGCATTGATTGGCGATACCGTTTTAGCAGTAAACGCCATCTTGCTCCAGTTCATTACATTTGTAGCCTATGCTGTCGATGGTTTCGCTTTTGCTACCGAAAGTTTAGTTGGGAAATATAAAGGCGCTCTTGATTATATCAATCTCAAACTAGCAGTGAAATGTGCATTTGTATGGGCATACATCTTTGGTTGCTTCTTCAGTTTAACATTCCTAATCGCTGGCGAGAATATACTTTGTCTATTCACAAACCAAGAAGAAATTATCGCTCAGGCAACACCATATATGATATGGATCGTGTTAGCCCCTATCATTAATACTGCTCCATATATCTGGGATGGCGTTTTTCTGGGAGCAACTGCCGCTCAAATCATGAGAAATGCCATGGTATTTTCAACGCTATGCATATTTTTACCATCCTATTATATGTTCATTCCATATGGCAACCATGGTCTTTGGTTTTCGCTAACATTGCTGAATATTGCTCGCGGGGTTTCATTGTTCTTACTAGCACCTAAACACGTCTTTAAACGTCATTAATAATCTTAAGTATGAAAGAACTAAAACCGGAATTTTTCTCCCGTATCGATGAAAGCAGCGATGAACTATTTTACCAAATACCACGCATAGTAAAACATATTGATGAGAATGCTTGCGTAGCAATTGAAAATTTCTATGATCAAGTTTTACCGACAGGAGGAATCACCTTAGATTTAATGAGTAGTGCATTCTCCCATTTCCCTGTTCGTATGTCAAAGGAACGTGTCATCGGCTTGGGGATGAATAGTACTGAAATGGGTGCGAATCCAATTCTGACTTCGTATGTTGTACATAATCTAAACCGCGATCCAATACTGCCGTTTGATGCTAACAGATTTGGAGCAATCGTTGTCACCGTATCAATCCAATATCTCACTCAGCCGATAGAGGTTTTTCAGCAGGCTCATCGAGTGCTTGAAACCTCGGGATTTTTGATCGTCGTCTTTTCAAACCGAATGTTTCCGACCAAAGCGGTATCAATATGGCGTGCAATACCCGATGGACAGCACCAACAACTTGTTAAATACTATTTTGATATAGCTGGAAATTACGAAAATGTCCAATGCCTTGATATTACAACAAAATGTGAAGGCTATACCGATCCAGTATATGTAGTCATGGGTCAAAAAGGTTAAACGAACCGACTTTTAATATACTCAAAGCTGGCTTTGTGATAAAATTAGTGGAGCCATCTTAAACAAAATCCCGATATAGATAGGTCACGGAATAAATGTCTCAGATTCGAATTGCCTTTATTGGTTGCGGAGGAATGTCATCGCAACTACAAAGATGCATCCCAATGATACCCGAGTTCAACTTTATAGCTACATGCGATTTAGTAGAGGAACGGGCACAATCAAACGCACGGAAATTTGGTGCTCTGCGGCACTACACCAACTATGATGAGATGCTCAGCAACGAGGAGTTGAACGCAGTTGCCGTGGTTGGTCGACCTGAGGATAAATTGCACCGTGATATT
>NZUQ01000053.1 GCA_002697225.1 Candidatus Poribacteria bacterium | reverse complement strand
CGTCTTTTTGTTGTGGGTCGCTACCATCGGTGGTGAAATACACCGTCCCCGCCGTTGCCAAGATCTCAACCGAATTTCCGATGGCTTTCAGATTGGGAGACTTGATATAGCCGAGATTTCCCGCGGCATTGAGTTGTTCCAGGACTACATCTGTGCGTTTGGGGAACCAGGTTTGTAGCAGACGATCGAGCTCGGGAATCCAGGCGTCATTACGAGTGAATGGTTTCTCCTGTTGGGCATCCCCCCAACGCGCAGACTCGGCCACGATCGCGTCTTCGATCTCTGAGGCCATCTCTGCATATCGGGCAGCGGCCCGTTTGGGTGTCAATGCCCCATCGTCAAAGAAGTGAAGTTGCACTCGTGATAGAGCTCTTTGGCGGAAGGTCTCATCTCGCAAGAGTTGATTGAAGAGGAACGAGGGGTTATTTCCATTATTGGTAAGGGTCTTGTCATCACCTTCGGCGTTATCGAGAGTCCGTTCCGCATCCCAGGAAAAGAAATGGTACCTTGCTCCGGGGTCGCGCCTGCGTGCGGCATACCAATTATGGCNATCCCAATCGTCGTTGCCGCCATAGAAATTTACCAGCATGTAATCGATNAGATTGTCTAGGTTGACGAATANANCTAGGGNGTCCATTACGTTTNCCGACGTAGATTTTCGTGCTAGTTCGTGCATTCTCNGCCAGGATTCCGTTGTTCCGTCGATGGCCTTGCCGGAGTTGAGGGCATCGTAGTCTTCTCGCTTCCCTCCAAGGTAAGCAGCGGCAAACGCGCCACTCGGACGTTCCACAACGTTGTAAATCCCCCAGTAGAGCCCATTTAGGTAAAGATGAACAAATATGCCATGGCTTGATGGCTGTCCCATCGCCAATTGTGAACGTCGTATAAACTCATCGCGAAGATGCTGTGACTGAACCGCTCCGGCTTGCCATGANTTATTGAATCCACCACGGAGTATCAGCGTGTCGAAAGAGGTCGTAGCCTCCTCATCCGAGAAAAAGGGAAAGTTGAGCTTGTTTGCTCCGTAGNTTCCCTTAAACAAAACTCGCAGGCTGTGCTTGGGAAATATGCGGTTGCGACCGAATCCTCCATAAATCCGCAAGCCGCANTCAATTTGAAAGCCCTCGGTTCCATCGGGTTGAATAAACTCCAGTGAGGTTGCTTTTTCCCAGGATTTCCCGTGATCCATAGGGTTTGAATAGACACCGTTCGGCCCGAACAGATCAGCTTGGGGCATGGAAATCGACATGGTGGGAATCGCGCGNAATCCTTTCAGNAAATCGGCTCGGTAAACTGTGTCTTGTACGATCCTTGGATCCATCGCGTAGTCTGCGGGAAAAGACTCCCATTTGTCCGGAAACCCCGCCGGTGCTTTTGGTTGACGCGCGACAGCCATGGGNAAGATATAGGTGTGTGTTGAGACTGGACTGCGACGCATCTGCTTCTGGAAAGCAGCAGCTCTTACAATCGTCGTTGATGAAATGAAAATGGGGTTAAGGTAACGATGCCCCGTAGTTNGTGTTGGCACCGTACCGTCCGTTGTAAAATAGATAACAGATGAGGGGGATTCATTGATCAAGATGAGTTGGAAAGGCGATTCACACAGGGACCTTTTGCGACTGAATCGCACGGAGTTCAAATCCCCCATTACAACCTCGGTGTTACGTCCACCAGGCGTAGGCATTGATAAAGATCCTATGGTGCCATCCGGTGCTACACCGAAGGAAATGCCGCGTGTCTGTGTCGGATAGCGACGCCCGAAAAAGGACACTATTNCGAGCGTCCTGCCCNTACTGTGGATGAGGGCCAAGTATTCCCCTTTTGTACGTAGCTTGAAATTTGTGTGAAGTTCTGAATTGGTGTTTTGGCGGTTCTTTCCCGAAGCAAAAATGACAATCAACTGATTCTGTCTCATTACCATTTCTGGGATCGGCCACTTTGTGGGCTTTTCAATGTCATCGGTCAAGAACAAATTGGATGTACTCGCCATATTTGGACCAGGATTGTGTAGCTCGATCCAATCAGATAATTCTCCATCTTCATCTGGATACTCGCCCACGCTGTTAGCCATGAACTCGCTGATGCGGGGTGTGGCGAATGCGTAGTCCACATGGACCNTCACAGTGGCGCGACTCTCTCCATACTCGTTTCGAACCGTGATTTCATATTCTGTCGTGTATTTGGGAATGATCGTCATCGTTCCCGATTTTTGCGAGATGTCGCCTGGCTGCGGAGTGATGCGGATTTCTTTGGTATCTTCGGTGACTGACCATTGAAGTTGCGCTGATTCTCCCGAATTGAGAAAACGGCGAGATGTGCCGAACGAAACAACACTCGGCCGTGGAGAGGTGGTCACACCGCTACCTTTTTCTGAAAGGGCAACAAACGACTGACCGTCGGCNGGNTCGCGAGTGNCATACTTCCATTTTCTGTTGCCAANGTTGATTTGATTCGGAGATNGCGCACGATGCAAACGAATGAGCNGCGCACTGACTCCCAGGTCGTAGCGTAGNGCCTCGTTGGTTGAGAGAACGTAGATAGATTGGGCTTCCAAGGCNGTGAGTGCAATCGAGAAGATACCCACATCATCGATTGCACCGACCCAGTGTCCGATTTCGCCGTGTTGGTTTTCCCATGAATTCTCTGGATTGTTACCTAGCAACAGGGGATGGTTGGAGTCNCCTAGGATAGCCATGTCGGCTCCCCCGGATTTTACAAGTACACCGTCAATGAAAAGTAGCGTTTTCATTTGAGCAACGGTAATTGCAACCACGTGGTGCCAACGACCGTCATTCACTGTCCCCCCAGCGGGAGCATCAAGCGGGTCTCCCTGGGAGCCTCCGAAATAGGCCAGCCTGTCGGGATCAATAACATGACGAGCGAGGCGGTACTTATCACCATGACCCTTAGCGAGCAAAGTCTCGAATCTTTCAGACCAGGCGTCGACACGAAACCAAGCAGAGATGGAGATGCTCTTGTTTCTTGCTTCGAGATCCGGGCTCGTTGGGATCAAGACGTGGTTGGAGCCATCTAGGACAATACCCTTGCTGATCTTGCCATCCTTGAAGGTCGCTTTGCCGATGAANTTGCCATCATCTTTAGCTTGACCAAACGNTGCAGCATCTTTCAAGTCACCATCCAACGGCCAATACGCGACCAAATCCGCATGGATAGTAAGGGTAGAAGCCAGCCANACTGCAATNAGTATGGTGCTNCAAGGTACTCGNAATTTGGCATTCCTCAAATGCTTTTTCATACGTTTTTAGTGCTGGCAGAAATAGTGAAATGTATCAATTTCAGTTTCTACCAACCTNCAATTATACTAAATGGNGTTGCTTGAATANCAGATGGACTTCATCNAACCANTTGACTATGNGAGGNAGTCCTACCGGTTCACNCTCAGTATTAAGAACCAATAACTTATTAGCTTAGATCAGCTTAAGTCTTTGATTGGTTATGGCATGGGTAGTTGCAGAGATAAGGTTTGGCCTTGTCGAAGTATTTTGACTGGCACGCGATCACCCGATTGATAGTTGAGTCGAATCAATAAATTGAATTGGGCCGTACTCATAGCCTGTCGGTTTCCTGCCACTTCGACAATAATATCTCCGTTTTTCAAGCCAGCCTGTCTAGCCCCTTGGTTGGGAATCCATTTGGCTCTCAGGGCCATATTGGTTAAGGATAGACCTAGTTCCCGNTTCTCCTCAACCGTGATTTCAGGGGCATGAATCCCCACCCGTGGTCGCAGGNTCCACATNGAANCCCGCCAGGAAATGTCGGTTTTTCGCCAATCACCCCTTAGANAGATGGTGCGTTTTAGCAATAATCCTTCTCGTTCCACTCTCAAGTGTAGCTTNGCCTCCGCCGGTAGGCCGTTTAGCACCCATTGCAAATCCGCAACTGAAATAATGGACTGCCCATTGGCCGTCTGGATTNGGTCGCCGACTTTAAGATCGATCCCCATGGTGGCCGGGTTCAGTAACACCGACTCAATTACATTTCCCTCATCCACGTCGATTTTTAAACCGATATTTTCAGGCAACGGATAAAGCCAAAGATCTTCGGTCTTAAAAGTGCCTTGATCATAGGCTGTATTTCGCCATCCATCATAAATGTTGTGGCAGTGGATACAGTTGCGGGAGCCAACGGGTTGATTCAACTGCTTCTGCATTCGCTCGCGCAAACCAGGAATCTCTTTGGCTCGTTTCCACCTTGGATTAGGTTGATTTTTGCCCACTAGGTGTGATCGATTAGCGGGGTAGTCTTGGTGGAGGTCTAACACCCGTTCCATGGCCTTCTTCAGTGATGGTATTGAATTATAAGCCATTGGCCCTTCGGCCGATCGTGAACCATAACGCCCATAGACAGTACCATCAGTATTGAGGAAAACGACCGCCCACGTCAGGTCATAATCGAATTGGAACTGTGCTAAATCGATGTCCCGCATGTGAACTAAGCGAACTTTAACGAATTGACTAACTAAATCAGCCAGTTCTGAATTTTGACGGACAACCTGCCCGTCGAAGCTGAGGCATGCCTCTCACGGCACTCAGCGGAAGAGGGCGAAAATGGGTTGGTTTCGCTCTTTGGCTTCGGCTTTGGCTTGATCGAAGTCGTCGTAGATCCAGCCGAAACCGATGTGATCCAATTCGTCTAGTTTTTCTTGCAATGATTCTTGAGCTATTAGACTATAGGACATCAATAGCAAGCCTATAACGACCGAAATGAAACACCTCATTTTACCTCCTCTAAATTGCCTTCAGCTAAAGCTTAGATAGGGTTAACTTCTGTTGTCGGCTAAGATATTGTACTCGATCATTTTCACCAGCCAACTTTGGTATCAGCCGATTTAACCTAAAAAATATTATCAGACACATGTCGACGAATGATAATATAGCATCCCTAGATCGTAATTTCAAATGGATTACCAGGCTACCTATTCTTCGTGCTGGTTCATCGAAGGGCCAACAGCGGTTGTCAACCAAAGATCTGACTCTGGTCTCATACTAGGGCTACTGGGATTTATTTTGTACCGTTCGAGGGAAGTCACGCAGCCATGTGGCCTACTGTTCCAGTAGCACTTTGAATCTTATCGGAGGAGCCAAAGAGGTTATCCTAAACATGCCACTACGTGACCCTTTTCATGGACTCGTTGATCCTCAGAGCAGCAAACGTCTGGTCCGATCCGGGGTCGTAGCGAAGAACCCAGTTTCTCCCATCGTATTCAAACTCGTAGACTACAACTGAGTGGTTTCCTCTTTCTGATTTCTGGTCAGGTAGTCGGATGAGATTTAACCAATCGGAGACGTGCACTTTGCAACGGATTACTTCGCCTCTGGCCACATTGTAGACCGATCCAAAGTTCTCTATTTCGACTACGTAGCCCAATTCTTCCGGTACGTCTACAAGTTCGACTACTTCTGGTGTGTGGAATCCTTGGTTCACTTCTCCCGGTTCACCAGAAATCGACTGAACCTGATACGCTTTTTGAGTTGGATCTGTCTCAGCAAGAATTTCGTCGAGATCGTCAGGTATGGGGAAACGAACCAGNAGTTCCTTGATAAGCGGCATCAATGGCCCTTCATAGAAATCGTACTGCCCGCTCTTTGATCCGGAGGTAATTATACGATGTGCTAATTCTAGATCTCCGGTACTGAGCTCGGGTTCACAAGGAATGCCATATGGCGACCANGGCAGCGAACCTTTAGGGGTAGCCCAGTCGGATATCACGAAGTCCCTGCCCATATCGCCTGAAATGTCCTTTCCTTGCTTAAGCATCTCCCGCATTTTGTTCAGATATCGCTCGACACGAGGCCAGAAATAGTGCTCCACTAGCTCGGCGTAATCTTCCGCTGTGTAGTCTAGAATTGCACGCCAGGCTGTCGGCGACTGTGTTGCCGTGAAGGTAACCCAATTGCTCTCGTGGTTTGCGTGTCCCGGCAGAATTTCTGGGAATCTTGCCGCCCGGTCGTCGTGCACCTTCATTCGGAACTGATCGTGTGATGAAGTGAATTTGGCGATGAAGTGCATCACCTCTTCGACCTCCACCATGTAACGTTCAAAAGCGCTCTTATCTCCGGCTCGAAACGCCTTTCTTGTTCTAGCAAGCCGGTCGTTAAAAAGTGCACCGAGATAAACTCGGCCGTAATCGACTATGTCAAAGCGATAGAGAGGACTCGTCTTCAATAGGTCGTGNTCCTTAAGCATTGTCTCCAAGATGAAACGAAGTTTTGGCAAATATCCTAGCGTCCGCTTAACCGAGGTTGGAGTTAGTCCTGGAAGGTAGCCGCCGGCCCAGTCGCGGTATAACGGGCGATTAGTCATGTCCATGTTGTAGCATGAGTATAGTGTATCCATAGCCGCCTTAGTTACACACTGCAAGCGCCCAGCCGCTTCTGGACCATAACGTCCAATTGTCCAGCGTCTCATGAAGTCGTCTAGATCGACAGTCATGGGATTCCAGGCTATCTCCGTCAAAAGCTCCTGTTTAAGATGCTCGCGATGGCTGGATTCCCCACCGACCGTGAAACCCCACCAATTTTGGGCTTTCGGGTCTTTGCAAAGGGCCTTCGCGTTGTCCACGGCAACCTTCATGTCGCCCCAAGGGTTCGTATGCTTGCCACACTGCACTATCATTCCGTTGGTCCACCGCAGTCCCCAATAGTAGGCGTTGAGCTTAAAGTCCGGCAAGCGCTGTGGGATTGCTAGGAAGCAGGTCACGACGATCGCATCGGATTTCTTGATAGCTTCCTTTTGTGCTTGGTAGGTGGTTGCATACGGGAACGGCTGGCCAGTTAGTATGATTGCCTTCGGATCCGCTTTCTTGACGGCGTCAATCGTCTTGAATAGCAGAGCCTCGGTCAGCTCGTTTAGCTCCTCAGTGGAGCCGCTGCCAAAATGTCCTTCTCCGCCGATACCTATATAGTAGTAGTGATCTGAGCCCAGCACTTCCATCTGCGTCGTCACACAGGCAGT
Organism: Candidatus Poribacteria bacterium; assembly: GCA_002697225.1. The sequence continues at coordinate 10,737 of NZUQ01000053.1, read as the reverse complement.
AATGAACTCCTGTACCTCCGGAAGCCTAGGATCTAACCACTGGAAAGTAAGGCCACACCATTCATAAGGTACGGTTGGCACCTTTTTACCGGTTAATTCCCGGTACCTGCGTAAGAATTCTGCGGTCTGAACACCATCGTAGTAGGGCATTGACCCAGGTTCGGTAGCGAGCCACGGCATATGCCAGGTGACCTCGTGCCAGCATCGGATACCGCACATCCGTGCGTGGTCGAAGAGTCGCCGCATCATTGCCAGGTTCTGCTTCTGCCATGGNGTAAGCTCGATCTTTATGCCGAACTTGGCAGCTGCGAGTGCCTCTATACCAGTGTAACGTGCTAACCAACCCACTTCGCAGGTATTGATACGTGTCTTAGCTAGCCAGTCGAACCATTGTTTCCATTCCTCTTCGCTGTACCATCGATGACCACTGTAGGCAGGGAAGTGAGCAACACACTTGTTTCGCCATTCGAACCGTGGTTTGCATACGTCGTTCAACTCGTGGACGGTCACCGATGACTGCCGCGGCACTTGATCTCCGTCCTCAAAGAAACCGCAACCGAGATGCTTCGTCAGAAGATGGTAGATCGCATAAAGGCATGAGTAAGGCTTGATCCCGACCAAAATGATGTCGTGTCCAATTGTCTTGACCATGTAGCCGTCGAAGCCCAGGGCCTCTTCTGATATATCGAGTTCTTCGGTCGGGGTTGCACGACCGATGTAGATATTGGCCTTGTCGTCGCTAGGAGCGGTTTCCACTGGAAGCTGCGCCCCGCTCATTTGGTAGATGTACTTATTTAGCTCTGCCGCCGCGTGCTGTTCTACCGGTGAAGCACTCTTCGAAACAACAATGCGTGCTCGNGGTTGTCCATCCACGACCATTTCGATCATTCGTATGTCATTCGCCTCTTGCTCTACAATTATTATGTTTTGGTATTTTGGTTTACTAATGACATTATCTTAGCGTGATGTGCTGTTTCCCAATCATCAAGTGATGTCATTGCATCCTTTTCTGCCCTGGTTTTTGCTTTTCCATACACTTCATCTTCTCTCCCTGCTGGTATAACAGCAATGCCTTCCTCATCTGCAACAATGATATCTCCTGGGGATATATTTACTCCTCCGCAATTTATGGGTGTGTTGAGTGGTCCGGCAATATTCTTTTGCCCAGGAATCGGTATAACACCGCGGGCAAATACCGGAAATTTATTCTGTCGTATTTCTGCTAGGTCCCGAATTACGCCATCTATCACAAATCCAGCGACTCCTCTCTTTTGTGCTACTGCACAAACGTTGCCACCAGCCACTGCGAAGTCCGTGTTTCCAGCATCGACAACAATGATAGAACCAGCTGGTGCTACATAAATTGCGGCATGGAGCATTAAATTATCACTAGGGTGAAGTTGTACCGTAAATGCAGGTCCTGCAATTCTTGGTATTTGTGGCCATAGCTCGTTAATGCCAAGATCCATAAATTGGCAGCGGTTTAAAGCCTCTGCGTAAGCGGTTGGTGAAAGCTCCCTATATTTTGAGTACTCAATCATACGGAATTCCTTTATTTTTGATGTGGTAGGAACCACTGCCTCTCTTAAATGGGGTTAATTGGTGAAGGTGCCTAACGGTGCGACCCGTATGTCGTGGCTTTAGCTGACTAGCTAGATGTATTACTTGCCCTCATCCAATTAGAGATGAGCGGCCTTGCATAAGTTGATAGTGTGTCGTATGCTTCGCTTGTTAAATGCAATCCATCCTCGACAAAAAAACGATCCACGGGGAGCCGGTCACTAAAGAACACATCATTTGTTTCAACATAGAGGTCACCGACCGGTAATCCGGTCCGAATGGCTGAGTTCAGCCTATCAATGAGTTCCCATTTGCCACTCTTCTGTGGTGCCTTGATGATACTGAAATAGGCGAATACTGTGGCCGGTGACAGACCATGAACAATTTTGCAGCACTGCGATACATTCGCAATAATGTCTTCTTCGAGAATTCCATTGTTGATATCATTGCTCCCACAATACAGTAACACTGTATCCGGTGATTCGGCAGTCAACACATCGGCCAGGTGTTCCGTCCAGTACGAGGTTATTGTCCCTCCAATGGCACGATTCTTCACAGTGTAACCGGGCGCAAAGTTCTTCATATTGCTCCATTGTTCAAATATAGAACTACCAACAAGAAGGATCGTTTTCATCTATCTGTTTGCCTAACATCATAGTGTTGATTGACAGTTTCCTAGACTGGTATATGCTCTTTGTGTCTCTTCGTGTTTTGACGATTGAAGCGAGAGGCGAAAAGAGCAGTAGAGCAGCCTTGAAAACGACACCCATTTCGCCACCATTTACCCCGCAATCAGTATTACCCGAATATCATTGCAAAAACCAATAGAAACCCGTTCACTTCCATTTAAGAACCGTGGTATTTGGATTGGTAATTTGATATTGCCAACTTCATCTCGTCTAGAATATGTTATTTTCAGGAAAAAAACCACATTTTGCTGTCTTTTTCCTTGGTTATAACTGCCTCCTTCAGTACACTGGAAGGAATTTGGGTTTACGTCGGTTTGTACAAAATTTTGACCTAAATGCAAGTGGAAGCTGGTATAATGTCAAAATGGTGGGTACTGCAATTACTAGAATGGCTAATTATGAATTATCCTAATGTAGCAGCAATGTGTTGACACGAGTTAATAGTGGTTGAACTGGTATGGGAGACTAAACATGATTAAGGATGGTCCTTTAGATAGAATAGCACCTGGCGTCAAAATAACAGCCCAAATGTCACCGGAAGCTACAGAAAGTGACTTTCAATTCGTTCAGCAAATGGGTTTAAAGCATGCCGTTTTGTGGACAGATGCGACACATGCTAATGCTGATTACTATAAGAGTACACGTNACAAATTTGCTGAATATGGTATTGAGGTCTATGGATTTGGTAATCTGGATGTCCACAACCAAGATGCAATNGTTTTAAATTTGGAAGATAGAGACGCCAAGATAGAGGAATATAAAGCTCATCTGCGTTCATTGGGGCAGGCTGGAATTCCTTACACAACTTATGCTCATATGGGCAACGGCATTTGGAGTACCGAACGTGAGGAGACGCGTGGNGGNGCTCNGGCACGCGGTTTTAACCTNGACAAAGCTGATAAGGGGCATTGGCANGGCAGAATTTTTGACACTCCGCTGTCCCATGGTCGTGAATACACAGAGGAAGAAATTTGGGATAACTATACTTATTTCATCAAAGCTGTAGCTCCAGTGGCTGAAGAATCAGGAGTAATGATTGGTATTCATCCAGATGATCCTCCTGTTCCTAAGTTAGCNGGAGTGCCNAGGTGTATCTTCAGTAGTTTTGACGGTTACAAAAGAGCGCTTGAAATAGCAAACAGNCCCAATGTGGGGATTTGTTTTTGTGTTGGATGCTGGTTAGAAGGCGGAGAATGGATGGGCAANGATGCTCTAGAATCGATCCGTTATTTTGCCGAACGCGACAAGATCTTTAAAGTCCACTTTCGCAACGTCGATAAGCCGTTGCCGCATTTCGTCGAGACTTTCGTTGATAATGGCTACATGGATATGTATCAGGTCNTGAAGCATCTGCATCAGTTTGGTTTCAAAGGCCCTATTATCCCTGATCACATTCCAAGCCTGGCAGGTGATAGTCGTGTGGGGACTGCTTATACAATTGCATATATGAAAGCTATGCTNCAACGNGCTGANGAAGAGGATACATGCGTTAGTGGATAGNNNNAGTGGGAACAGGTAATTCTACNTTTGCTTTGCGATTCGNCCTGAANTACCCTTTCGTGNCCGGTAAAANCTGGTTTTTCTNTNGGCTAATCTTGGTTGGTGAAGAAAGGAGTTTTAATCTCCCAAAATAAGNCTATGCNTATTNTGGATCCTAAAGTGGTCAACCAAGTTTTACTTTCCCTCTCCAATGATAAGTGCATTCGCCAGAGCATAACCGACTAGNGAGTAGTTACTGGCTGAACCGTTGTAGTGNCAGTACCAGTGTCCACCTCGACTCAAGTATTCGTCGTTCAGCNCTTTGGTCGGTAGATGNTTTTCCTCCGAATCCGCGATACCCTTNTCTTTTTTCTCATTCCAGTAGGCATCACTAATTTGGCGGAGTTCTTGGAGCCGGATATCCCAGAACTCGGCTGTTGGAACGAAAGTGATGCTTTTGAGTGTCTTGTTATCCGCGACGGCCTGCTGTGCTTGGCGAAAGTCTATCATGGCTTGGGCTTCATGATTACCTTGATCTTGAGCCTTTTCTTCAATGTTATGTCCACCAATTCCCATTTCACCAATGGCGATTGGCATATTGGGTACATTGAGATCCTGACGTAGATCACGAAACATAGCTGACAGATTATTAGGGTAATTCTCTATGATTCCAACTCCCACTTTTTTCTGATCAATCTCGACATGCCATTGGCAGAAATCGTTCCAGCCTTGAAACCAAGCCATCCCAGCAATTTCGTAACCTTGACCTTGATAATTAGGAACCACATCATCTATATTGGTCAGGTGTTCTTTGATTTCCGAAACTAGTTTGTGGTAGTAGTACCCAATCTCACGATTGTTGTTTTCCGATCGTTCGCGTTCCAACAAAAGTGCTTCATCCTCAGTCAGCTTGCCCGCAGTAGGCGATCGAAAATCGCAGAACACGTCTTTGCCCCCCCAAGCAGTTTTAATTAACAGTACTGGTTCATCATACTTATCGCCCATGATGGTACCGAACATCAATTCCGGCCCTATTTCATGATCTTGACTTCCCCATCCGATGGTTAGTGGGCCGCTCTTTTTCTCTTTGGCTTGCCATGCAATGGTCACGTCCTTCCGAATCTTCCACGACCCATCTATGTTTTTTAATTTTTCTAGCAAATAGCCATACTGCGGATGTTTCCCGAGGTGATTGAGACTCCGTACTTGACCATGACCTTCCATATTGGATTGCCCTGCTAGAATAAAAACTTTTACCTTTTTTCCTGTCGTTGATTCGTTGGTGTCAACATGAGAAACTGCTGATGTCAGTTCCATCACTAGACTAGTAAGAATTAGTGTTAGCATAGTATCTAGTGCCTCATTGATAATTCACGTTAAATTTAGAAGTCACTGCTTCTGGATTACTTCAATCTACCAGATCGACCGAAGTTCGTTAGCCTCTAGGTTGACCAATCTCGCTTGACCTCCCTCTGCGAAAACAGAGATAATCGAAATTTTACCCCGTTGTTGCCGCGAGGTAGTTAGGAACACCCTCCCGTTGTTACCGATGATTTCCATCATTGGCCGGTCAATTAAAATCTGTACTGTAATCTCTCCATTTATTGGTGTCATCTCAGCACCGTTTAGTTGGTTTTCCTTGGTATTATATATGACTTGTTCACCGCCAATGTCAATACCAATAGTGGTTGCATCTCTGACTTCGAACTTGGCCCGGATATCGAAAAGTTCACCTGATACCTCTAGGTTGGTAGGCTGGTCTTCAGTAAGATATATATTTTCGGTGGAGTGTTGTTTTTGATGAAGTGTTTCGATCTCCTTTACTGGTTCTGCGAACATACGAATGCCTGTGTCAGTCGTGCGCAGCGTCAACGAGTGCGGGAAGCTGAACGTCTGGTTGAATGGCATACTGGGCATCTCGATTTGAGCCCACCCAATCTGGATCTTTCGGCCATCAGGGCTATTATTGAAGAGTTGGGAAGCATAATATTTGCCATAGTGCACTTGGTATTTTCCATCGTGCTCAGGTAAGAAAACCTTGCCGTCGAACTGACCGATAGCGTAACGGGCATCAGCAGCAAAAACGACCCAGCGGGTGTTGTTGGTATCGCCATCAACTGGCAGCTCAAAAATCTCAGCACACTCATAGTAGTCTTCCAGTTTGCTCTGAAACTCCCAACTTTTCATATCTTCAGAGGTATAGAAAGCGATAGACTTCCCTGCTTCTTCCGATTCGTCGTAAACTGCCATTACCCAATGTTCACCGGGTTGATACCAGATAATCTTTGGATCACGCCCTGCGTGCTGTACCACCGGGTTGCCTTCGTATTCGGTAAATGTTCGACCACGGTCGTTACTGTAGGCGATGCATTCCCCCCGCCCGGTACTGGTCCATGAAGCGACAATGACCTTCTCATTGCCGGTCTGCCAACCAGCAGTGTTTTTCTCGTCCACCACAGCACTACCAGAAAAGGCCCAATCGCCATGTTGTTTGTTGTAGATAGCAATAGGCAATTGTTCCCAATGAACGAGATCTGTACTGGTTGCGTGCCCCCAGTGCATGTTTCCCCATTTCCAGCCGTAGGGATTATGTTGGAAGTAGAGGTGCCATTCTCCATCATAGTAGACCATGCCGTTCGGGTCGTTGTTCCAACCAAGCATTTGAGAAAAGTGGAACTGTGGACGTAGTGACTCATTATAAAATTCGCTGGCACCAGGAATTTCGTCAGCTTGAGTAATCAGCGAAATTCCTTCTTCCGTTGCCCCATCTAGTTTAAGTGTAGCGTCCTTTTTCTGGAAGGCTGTAATATCAAGGAATGACCAGAAACTGATCTGTTCCTTTGTTGTTGCAAGTTCAGCATCGAACTCACGCACATTCTGGCCATCGATACTCAAGCTAATACGGATCATCTTTTCTCCACTCCAGATGGGAATGAGCAGGAAATTTTTCTCCAACGTTATAGATACGGTGTTTGTGTCCAATTTTCTCTCCTTGTTATTGCGAGTATAAATTTACATTCTTGCAATTAAACTGCGGGCGCCATCTACAGGCAATTCCGACAGCAGCCCTAGATGATAGAGCGGGTAATTTCTCCCGATTCAAGAAGTATTGGTGAGATTGAATTACCATGCTGTAGGTTTGGTCATGGGTTCACATTTGTCTGTATCCCGGATTTTTATTTCGCATAAACCCACAACTTTTGTCATAGTATACAATTGCTCTTTGCTTAACTCAGCAATAACCACTTGCAACTGTTTAAATACGTTTGGAATGGCTGTCAATCCTTCTCTCAAATCTATGCAGAGGACTGCTTGCAGTTGATGTCTTTTCGGATATTCTCTGACACGGACTCGGCGGTATTGATTTTACTGATTGTGTGTATGATTGCCCGGAACTTGGTAATGATTGAAACACACAAGTGAAGCTACATTATAATGATACAATATTAGTTAAAACTAGAAAAATATTCTAGTCTTAATCTCTAATTGGCGAGTTAAAGTAGAATTGTGTCGGCTAAAATGAGTAACAAGCACACTAGGCACTGCTCCCTGTTATCGTCGATCGGTCCGAATCATGGATACGGAAATATGAATTCGAAAGAACCAAGTTTAATTTCAATTAGGTCGAACATCACTAGGAAGGTCGCGAGCTACACGGTACAAGCTGAATGTGTGCATTATGCAGCGATTACTAGCGTGCTTGTTACGAGATAATAGTAGTTTATGATTATCTCAATGTGATATCATACCCTGGTTAATCTTGGATTATCAGAATATACATCAAGAGGAGAGATATGCGATTATCTATGGTTTTAATTGCTTTAAGTCTGTTTCTGCTAGCCATCATTCTGCCGAGTCCCGCACAGAATGTGAAAGATAAAGGTTTGATTTTATACTTCAGTTTTGACAAAGAAAACGGAGGGAAAATTAAAGATCAAACTGGTGGAGGGAACGATGGTGATTTAAATGAGGGGAAAATTAATACGAAAGAAAGCGTGTATGGTAAGGGTGCTTTAGAAATGAAGGACCAACAATCGAGTTTAACTGTTGAATCATTCAAAGAGTTGGAAGATTATCAAGACAATTCCTATCTATTCTGGCTTTACTTTATTGAAGGTACCAATGGAGCGTGGAGCCAGATTATTGCCAAAAAGGCGCCTGGGTCCGACAGGTCACCGGGAATCTGGATTTGCCCTGATACATTGAATATCCACTGGCGATTTAATCCTGGTAATAAGGGATGTGACCGATGTGGCCCCGACGGTGAAGGAAGCTTATTTAAACTGAAGAAATGGTATCACGTTGCCGGCGTCAAAAAAGGAACAGATCTCTTCTACTATGTTGATGGTAAAGAGGTTGCCAAGAAAACTGGGCAACCGAAAGATCACGCACAGGGAGCAGAGAAGCTGTATATTGGTAAAACAGGTTACAGATCGGCCACTTTCATTATAGATGATCTCTATGTCTATGACCGAGCTCTAAAAGAAAAAGAAGTCAATGGGGTTAAGGAGGGAAAATTACTGGCTGTTGCACCACAAGATAAACTTACTGCTATGTGGGCACATATAAAACGGAAAGCTCTTTGATAGCTGCGGATAAAAGCAGTGCTGTTGGTATTTTCCTTAGTGTATTGGGAGTAGTTCGTAATTTCGCATTACAATGTAGTGCCTATCATCCTAACTTTAATTGTTTTGGGTCGAACAGCATATGTTTAGAAAGGGAGTCAAACATGCGGTGCTCTGTGAATTCTATTACTTTGAGTTTGTTCTTGCTAGTTATTATCTTGCCGAGCCAAGCACGGGACGTGAAAGATAAAGGTTTAATTTTATACTTCGGTTTTGACAAAGAAAACGGAGGGGAAATTAAAGATCAGACTGGTGGCGGTCACCATGGCGATTTAGGTAAAGGAAAAATCAATACAAAAGAAAAAGTGCATGGTAGTGGTGCTCTGGAAATGAAAGACCCGCAATCGAGTTTAGAAGTCGAATCGTTCAAGGAGTTAGAAGATTATCAAGACAATTCCTATCTATTTTGGCTCTACTTTATTGAAGGTTCTAATGGAAGTTGGAGCCAAATTATTGCCAAAAAGGCGCCTGGGTCCGATCGATCTCCAGGAATTTGGACTTGCCCTCCCTCCCTGAATATCCACTGGCGGTTTAATCCCGGCAATGCGGGTTCTAATTGTGCGGGGCCAGATGGTGAAGGAAGTCAATTTGAACTGAAGAAATGGTATCACGTTGCTGGTATTAAGGAAAAAGCGGAGTTAAAATTTTATGTTGACGGCAAAGAGGTTGGGAAGTATAATGTGCCGAAAGATCATGCGCAAGGGGCGGAGAAGCTATATATTGGCCGAACCGGATACAGGTCTGCCACCTTCATTATAGATGATCTTTATGTTTATAATCGGGCTTTAGAAGAAAAGGAAATTAATGAAGTTAAGGAGGGGAAATTGCTTCCTGTTGAGCCACAAGATAAACTTGCTGCTCTGTGGGCGCATATAAAGCAGGAGGCTCATTGATGAAGTTAACATGTGAATGTTTTTACACGGGTGCGTGCAGTTTTGCAGAGGTACTGTTGATGCCTCAATTTTTAACCTAATATAAGGGGAATTAGTTATGCGATTAGTTTGTCTAGCTGTTATTGCTTTATTTTTGATGGTTGCTATTTTGCCTATTCAGGCTCAGGTTAACAAAGGGTTGATTGTGTATTTCAATTTTGATAAGGCTGACGGAAAAACTATTGCCAATGAGGCGGGAGCAACTCCTGGTAAAATGAGCGATAAGGCAAAACTTACAGCTAAGGGAAAGTATGGGGGCGCCTTGGATAGCCAAGATAAAGATTCGCTTGTAACCGTTGACTCTTTTCCTGCCTTAGAAAAATATCAGGATAATTCTTACTTATTTTGGATTAACTTTACCGAAGGTACCAATGGAGCATGGAGCCAAGTTATTGCTAAAAAGGCGCCTGGGTCCGACAGGTCACCGGGAATCTGGATTTGCCCTGATACATTGAACTTACACTGGCGGTTTAACGCAGGTAACAAAGGATGTGACCGATGCGGACCCAAAGGTGAAAATGATAAGTTCGCTCTGAATAAATGGTATCATGTTGCCGGCGTCTTAAAAGGAACAGATCTCTTCTACTACGTTGATGGTAAAGAGGTTGCTAAGAAACCTGGTGTGCCTGCCAAAATCGCACAGGGAAAAGAGAAACTGTATATTGGTAAAACAGGTTACAGATCGGCTACCTTCCTTCTTGACGAGTTGGCAATTTATGATCGTGCTGTAACCGCGGCAGAGATAAATAAGGTGAAAGATGGAGAGCTAGCGACTGCTGTCGATCCCCAAAGTAAGCTCGCGGTTAAGTGGGGAGATGTAAAAGAAGGTTCTTACTAAACTCCATAGTATATAAATGTTTCAAGATACAAAACGGGGCTCTATATAGAGCCCCGTTTTGTAGACAAATAGCAAATATAGAGTAATCATAACACTGCCTATCCCCGCGTTTCCTCCCCAAAGAAAAGCCATACGGAAACCACCTGATGTCTCCGTACACGTAGTTAGTGCTTCCAAAAAACTTTCCATTCAAATTATCTCATTACTGCATTAATTATTCCTGTCAAAAAGTAAAGACAACTTCAATGAAGGCATACTTATTAAAATCAATTAAGTCAATAACCCATTGTTTTTTGCTAGTTAGTTCACTAACTTGTTATGCTAAGGAATCTTGGGTTATCGTTTCAAACGTAAATGCACCTAAAGCACGTACACTCCATACAACTGTATGGACAAAGGAGCGAATGATTGTTTGGGGTGGTGGGCCCGGCAATGTCCCTTTCTTCCATACTGGCGGGATGTGCGATCCATTAGCAGATGCCTGGAATCCTATTTCGGTTCAGAATGCTCCTGAGACACGCTCTTTTCATACAGCTGTATGGACGAGGAATCGGATGATTGTTTGGGGTGGATACAATGGGAAAAACACCTTAAATACTGGCGGGACATACGAT
>NZUQ01000052.1 GCA_002697225.1 Candidatus Poribacteria bacterium | reverse complement strand
TGGATTGGACGTGATAATTGTTGCGGTGCCAGATATGGGAATATTACCGTGGACGAAGCGATGGTCTTTGATACAGCATTAAGTGAAGATGATCTTAAACCCATCTTTAAGGATGGAATTGATGTAGCCATGTCAGTGGACAGTATTGAAAAGCTTGCTGCTACTTGGGGAAATGTTAAAACCCAGTACTAGATTCTGATGTTCTGCAGTTGCATTCTCTGAAAACTAGAAGTGCTTATGTGATCTAGTTGAAGCCTTGTTTTGGAGGGTTCTGCTTATAGAATCAGCCTATGTGTGTACATGCGGAAGGTATCGGCAATTTGGCCTTGCAAAGCGTAGATCATTGAAAACAACGTTTCTTGGTCTTAGCATGCTGGATCTCACTCAGTTTTGCTAAGACTGAAAGAGGTTACCAGAGTTGCCAACCTGAAGTCTGCCGTTTTTCCAGAACGCCGATAGAGATTTAAAGATCAAATAGTAGTCTAGCTACTAGAATTCTCCCCTGTTGTGTTAAAATTATCCTGCCTGATGTCACTCCTTATAATTATGTTACTTAAATAGTGGGTAAATTAACCGTTAAGAAGATGGCTGTCCCTAAATGTGATGTTCTCACTGGTGGAGAAGTGAACAATGGTTAATGCTGCCGTCGTTGGATATGGTGCTGCTGGTCGGTACTACCATTCTTACCTGATTGGTTTGGCTNGTGGAATCGACCTGTACGCGATTGCCACACGTGATCCTGAGCGGCGTCGACAAGCTGCCGAGCACCATTCAGAGGCACGGATCTATGAAAGTATAGATCAACTGATTTCTGATGATAAAGTAGATCTCGTGGTATTGGCAACACCACATAACGTCCACGCCGAATTGGCAATTAAGGCTATGNAAGCGGGCAAGCATGTTGTTACAGACAAGATTATGTGCCTGAACGCACTGGAAGCAGAAAAAATGATTGCTTCCAGTGAACAAAACAACGTACTCTTGAGCATTTTTCACAATCGCCGTTGGGACTGGGATTACTTGACTGTCAAGAAAGTGATTGATGATGGNTTACTTGGAAATCCATATCTTTATCAGGTTTCAATCATGCAGTACGATCGACCACGTGGNTGGGGGTGGCGTGGATCCAAAATACAAAGTGGCGGTATCTTATTTGATTGGCCTTCTCATCTCGTTGATCAAGCCCTTCAGTTGATCGATTCACCCGTCAGAACAGTCTATTGTGATATTTACTATACTGATCAATGGAACATTGATATTGGAAACTATGCCAATCTGATTATGACCTACCAAAATGATGTTAGATATCAAATTGAAATCAGCAATCTGGCAAAGAGCCCGAAACCCAGNTGGTATGTNCAAGGNAATCTTGGTGGNTTGGTNAAGTTTGGTCTTGATCCGCAAGATTTAGCGATGAAGGCTGGTAACATTGATGCCGCGGAGCAAACACCAGAAAATTATGCTAANGTTATAACTGTTGCTAGTGGCAACGAAGAAAAGATTGTTGTCGAACCGGTTTGTGGTTCGTGGAAATCTTATTACCAGAATATTGCTGATGTCTTGAANTATGGGGAGGAACTCGTTGTTACGCCAGCACAGATTTTAGAGGTTATGCGGGTTTTTGACGCGGCTATGAAATCCTCTGAAACTGGAGAAGTTGTACGCCTCTCGTAGTAAGAGAATTGTCTTCGGTTTTTTTAGGAAAGATGTCATTTCTTTCTCTTTAGTGTTCCATGTTGTTACTTTAGATATTGGTNTTACACACCGAACCCGAGATGAGAAAGTGATGCCTTGGCATTGGCAAAATTACGGTTTTCGGAACGTAACTGATTGTTACTTTGATACCAAGATNCCTCCCTCGGATAACAGCGTATTTTGTGCCGACTTGGGGAGTACCGAAGCTACGGGGGTTATGTGGGTTGTCGCTGTTAAGGTGAAATTTTGGATCGTAGATATCCAAGNACCATTCCCATACATTTTCTAATAGTCCAGTTCCTCTGTAGAAAGTTCTTGCTGTATTTGGCAGGATATACTAACCTAGCCCNATAGACTAGAATTTTCCAAACTGACCAAATTACTTTCCTGTTTAGTGTTATTCCTACCCCTGATTCAAGGGAACTCATGTGAAATTGACGGTTGAAGCTTTCTGACTGTCAAAATACCTAAATGGGGGAGTCTCGAAAAATTTGAATGATATCATTTGGCTGTATATTACAGATTATTTGCATAGATGATAAGGGNTTATAATTCCAAACGATGTNTGCCAGATTTGATCAATGTTAAGGAGAAAGAGATCGTATGAGAGAAGTTGGTGCTGCTCAATTTACCTATCGTGAAGTCAGAGACTGGGGGGAATTTCCATCGGGATGGACATTCGAGGATACTCCTGGTGTTGCTGTGGATTCACAGGATCGTGTNTATGCCTTTACTCGGGAAAAAAATGGCATAGTGGTTTTCAATTCGGATGGCAGTTTGTTCAAATCTTGGGGAGATGATTTATTCAAACGTCCTCACTGTATATTTATTGGGCCCGATGACACGATTTTTTGTGTTGATGATTTTGGTCATGCAGTCTATAAATTTACGGTAGATGGAGAACAGTTGATGGTAATTGAAACCGCGGACAATCCTGCTGATACAGGTTATGTTTGGGGAGATCAGCCATCAGCTATTGTGCGATCAGGACCACCTTTTAATTTTCCTACCTGGGTTGCACTGTCANCTGAAGGTGAATTATACGTAACCGANGGGTATGGGAACGCACGTGTTCACAAGTTTTCCCCAGAAGGGAAGTTGCTTCTCTCTTGGGGANAACCGGGTGGTGGGGTTGGTCAATTTGAGACGCCGCATAGTGTCCACGTGGATAAAGATGGTTGGGTTTACGTCGCTGACCGGCAAAATTGTCGGATCCAAATTTTTAACTCTGAAGGAGAGTATATTGAACAATGGAGTGATATCTATTGGCCATGCGATATGTGTGCTGATGTTGATGGTAACCTATATGTGGCAGAAATCGGAGGTATATTTATGAATTTGGAAAAAGAGGCTGATTTTACTAGTCCAAATGCTCGCATAACTGTAAGGGATATGAGTGGAAATATTAAAATGGAGTGGGGAGAAGCAAATCCAACTGGTGAGGGGAGGTTTTTTTCACCTCATAGTATTGCTATTGATTCACAAGGTAATTTGTATGTCGGTGAAGTTTCGACTTCCTATCCCGGAGGTCAAGCTCCTTCGGATTGGCGTGCGTTTCGCAAGTTCGCCCGAGTTTAAGACACAGCACGATTGGCACAGTTTAGATTGAGATGACAATGGAAAAATATCGTTGCGCGATTATTGGGTGTGGAGGACGCGCACATGGTCATGCAAAAGCTTATCAGTTGGTTGATCGAGGTGACTTAGTTGCTTGTGCTAATTTATCTAATGCCGAACGCCGCCAAAAATTTGCTTTGGCTTATGGTATTACTGGTTATGCAAATGCAATGGAAATGATAGAGAAAGAAAGACCGGATCTGGTACACATTGTGACCATGCCAGATCAATGGGTTCCTTTGATGCAGATGATATCGGATCTTGGTGTTATGGCCTGCTTGGTTGAAAAGCCCATCGCTTGTGGTGTTGAGGACTGGCAGAAATTGTGTCAATTAGAAGCCAGCTCAGACACCAAGTTCGGTGTTGGTAAGCAGTTTCGGTGGCATCCACGGTTGGTGGACTGTCGTCAAGCACTTCGCTCTGGAAATCTCGGCGACTTATTGTGGATCAATTTTTTTGCTCGGATGAATTTATCTGCTCAAGGAACTCATATGATTGACTGGGCTATGTCGCTGAATGGTGATTCACCTGTGACGCAGGTTTTTGGCAATATTAGTGGTGCAGGTGGGTTTGATAGCTCATATCCTGCACCAGATACCTCGGTTGCCCAAGTGATGTTTGCTAATGGCGTTTATGGACTATGGAGTACAGGTCTTACAGCACCAGAAATTATAGATGGTTCGGAGATTTATAAACACACTCATGTGGCTGGGTATGCTGAGCGGGGTCATGTTATTTTTGAGGAATTTGGTCGCTGGTCAATTTCTTCACCTGATGGTTCTCAGGGTGGGNAGATCTCTTTTGAAGATCGGAATCGGTATAATGATGTGGCCCAAGCCAATCTGACCAACGCTATGTTTCAATGGATTGAAAACGATGCCAAACCTGTTGAAACTAATCTCAAAATTGCACTCCATCAATGGAACGTGGTTTTGGGATTGTACGCTAGCGCTATCTGTCGGCAGCCAATTGATATCCCTTTTGAGCCCCCTGATGATTTGTTGCTACAATTACAAACTGTATTGGAGGAACAAAAACTATCGGGTTGAGCTCAGAAGCAAAAACCCGAATAAGAGACTATAGATTGAGTCTAAATTCAAACATGTTTGTTTAATCAGAAAAGGTCGAATTAGGATGGCATAATGAAGGAAAAAGTGATTCTCGATCCGCATGGACGTCAGTTGGAGAAAATATTTCTGCCAGAAGATTTGGAACGACTCCGTTCTTTGGCTGACTTGATATGGGTGAAAAACAAACCGATGCCTATGGAAGAAGTAGATACGGTTAAAGACCAGGTGGTTGCTATTATCACTGGGAATTGGCATTATGGTGAGGTTTCAAAGTTTCCTCAATTGCGAGCTATTTTAGAAGTGAGTGGTGGGTTCCCGTCTCCCAGATATTTAGACTATGCTACCTGTTTTTCGCGATGTATTAATGTGCTTAGTTGTTCGCCTGCCTTTGGACCTGCCGTAGCTGAGATGGGATTAGGAATGGCAATCGCTGCTGCACGTCAGATCGTTTGGAACGATTCGGCTTTCCGTCAGGGAAAAGCTAACTGGAGTCACTTGGAATTTGGTGAGACATTTTTGTTATACGATAAACCGGTTGGTTTCATTGGTTTTGGAGGTTTGGCTCGTTCCTTGAAGCCTTTACTGGAACCGTTTCGTTGTCCAATACAGGTATATGATCCGTGGTTAACAGATGCTTACCTGCGGACTCAGGGTGTCACACCAGTTGATCTAGATTTATTGTTGGCTACCTCGCGTATCATTTTCGTTTTAGCCGTACCTGCGATTTCCAACCGGGCCCTCTTGAATCGAGAACTCTTGAATCGTATCTCAGCTGAGTCTATATTTGTTTTGCTTAGCAGATCGCATGTTGTTGATTTTGATGTTTTGACTGAGATGCTGGTTGAAGGGTGTTTCAAAGCTGCCATCGATGTGTATCCGGAAGAACCGTTGCCGCTTGATCATCCTATACGTAAACTGCCAAATGTGATTCTTTCATCTCATCGTGCGGGTGCCATAGGAGAAGCACTACATAATATTGGCCGCATCGTTACTAATGATCTAGAAGCAATTCTTCAGGGACTGGTTCCACAAGAGATGCAGATTGCCCAACCAGAATACATCCAACTTCGTGGATAGGTATCAGCTTGGAAATGGAAAAGCCAACAATTAAGTTGCCAAAATTTGTGTTCAGTAATCTCCTGTCAATTGCATGGGGAAAACTACTATGTTGAAGGGATTCAACAACGTCATGGCATCGATGCAAGATCGATTTGAAGATTTGAAACGAAAGGTTCCAACACGTCACAAAATCGTTGGAATCCGGACGTGGCACATTAATCTCAACCCGGCGACTATGGAATCGATGGCTTTTTCCGCACCCAAAGATCAATCTGATTTTGTTGCTTCTTCGGTTCCCAGTAACCATGTTGATTGGCGTGGTCCTTTTGCCACCCAAGCAGGAGCACTGATGGTTGAAATTACTACCGACAAAGGGTTAAAAGGTTATGGTTTGGGTGGAGGGGGTTTGGCTGCTTCGTTGATCATCGACCGTCATATTCGGTATTTTGTCTTGGATCAGGATCCGCTCGATGTAGACTCAATTTGGGATGACCTGTATCATGTCACCTCCATCTATGGACGGCGGGGACTGGTAATTTATGCTTTAAGTGGTATTGATCTGGCTTTATGGGATCTCTGCGGGAAAATTCTGGATATGCCAGTTTGTCGTTTAATTACTGATCAACCTAAGTTAGTCGTTCCTGCTTATGCAACGGGTACAGACGCCAAATCCTACGCGGATCAGGGGTTTGCAGCCTGTAAGATTCCTTTGCGAAATGGTCCTTCCCAAGGAGATCTCGGCTTTTCTGAAAATCTGGAGATTGTACATTGTGCTCGTCAAGCAATACCGAAAAATGTGGAACTGATGGTAGATATTTACTTGCGATGGGATGTTGATTACACGCTTAGGTTTGCTGAGGTAACATCTGATTTGGGTCTCAAATGGATTGAGGAACCTATTGCCTTGGATAATTATGAAGGGATGGCCGAGCTCGTTCAACAGGTTGAAGACACTTGGATTGTTTCAGGTGAACATGAGTTCACCCGTTATGGATTCCGTGAACTTCTGCGTTGGCAAGCAGCCGATATGATACAACCAGATATTAGCTGGGCGGGTGGATTCGGTGAATGTCTCAGGATTGCCTACGAAGCTGCTGAAATAGGAATTCCAACTTGGCCGCACCAAGCGGGTACTCCGTGGGGATTACACTTGATTGCCTGTTTGCCAATGTTTTGTATGGCAGAAACTTTTGGCTTGTCACAGCAGACAGTTGAAAATGAGTTGTTTCGATTGCTACGGCCAACTCCAGATAACGGCTGTTTTTCCTTAACGGATGCTCCTGGGTTCGGTTTGGAGATTAATGATAAACTTTTAGATGCCTACACGGTTGACCGTCTCTGATATTCAATAATGTAACGACAAACGTCCACTGTTTAGAGGTTGAACTTCAGTGTTATCTCGATTTGTAATTAAGGTATTAAGATCCATTTTCAGATTGTGGCCAAGATAAAGCGATCAATACCAGAAAGGTCTGGAATGATATTGTAGTTCATGTAGGCAGGGTTTGAATTGATCAAATCTTGAACTTGCCGACTTTGGTTATGGCCAATTTCAAGCATTAGTTTTCCTTTTGGCTTCAGGAATTTTGGTGTGTCAGCAATCAATCTTTGGATGATATCCAAACCACTACATCCAGCAAACAAAGCTACTTCGGGTTCGTTGTCCCTAACATCGGTTGTGAGTTCGTTAGCATCTTTGGTTCTTATGTAGGGTGGATTTGAAATGATCCAATCGTATTTGGGAATATCCAGTTTTGTAACTGGTTCGAAAAGATCTCCGGTTNCAAAAGTNATNNGCTCCTCGCATTGGTGCTGTTTTGTATTATGTTGGGCAACATCAATCGCTGCTTTGGATATATCTGTAGCGATGATTTTCCATGTTGGNTGGTTCACTGCCAAACTAACAGCGATGGCCCCACTGCCTGTGCCAATTTCAAGGATATGGCATGGCGTTTTTTGCAAACTCAAGACAGTTTCAACCAGTATTTCGGTTTCCGGTCGAGGGATCAGCACTCGTTCATCAACATAGAAACTTAGTGACATAAATTCGCGGGAATTTGTTATGTAGCTGATTGGAACCCGACTTGATCGCATTTTGACGAGTGTACGGAAGGTCGAAAGATTAGGATGGAATACTGGCATATCGAAATCGAGGTATAACTGTAGCCGGTCTTTCTTTAAAGCGTGACTGAGCAAAAGTTCTGCGTCCAAGCGGGCACTCGGAATGCCAGAACTTTTTAAAAACTTGGTTGTCCACTCGACAAGCTCAATGACAGTCCAAGTTTTCACGCTTCCAGATTCTTCAGTTTCTCTGCACCCTCAGCCAAGATAAGTGAGGATATGAAGGGCTCAATTTCGCCATCAAGTGTACTTTCAAGCTGGTAGATACTCAGACCTATTCGGTGGTCTGTTACACGTCCTTGAGGGAAGTTGTAAGTGCGGATTTTCTCACTTCGGTCGCCACTGCCAACCATTGTTCTTCTTGTTTCTGCTCTTTCAGCATCTTGCTCAGATTTTGTTNNCTCTAACAATCTAGATCGCAAGATCTTCATTGCNTTNGCCTTGTTTTTATGNTGGGATTTTTCGTCCTGACAGGANACAACTAAGTTNGTCGGTAAATGAGTAATTCGAATGGCCGAGTCAGTGGTGTTAACGCTCTGCCCCCCAGGTCCGGAAGATCTGAATGTATCGATTCTCAAGTCGTTTTGGTCTATTTGGATATCTACTTCCTCCGCTTCAGGCAGNACAGCCACAGTTACAGCCGAAGTATGGATTCGGCCGCTCGTTTCGGTGGAGGGTACCCGTTGAACCCGATGCGTCCCGCCTTCAAACTTGAGTTTNCTGTATGCGTCCTCCCCTTCAATCAGGAAAACGACCTCTTTGAATCCCTTCAGACCGGTTGCACTTTGACTCAACAACTCAACTTTCCAGTTGGATTTCTCGGCATGTCGAGAATACATCCTAAAAAGTTCCGCAGCAAATAGGCNTGCTTCTTCTCCTCCTGTACCTGCGCGGATTTCTACAATAACATTTCTATGATCATTTGGATCTTTAGGGATCAGTAGGATTTTAATTTCTTCTTCCATCTTTTCTCGTTTTATGACGAGAGTCTCCAGTTCTTGTTTTGCCAAGTCTAGAAACTCATCATCATCATCTTCAGCAATGATCAACTCAGTTTCTTCAATGTCCCCGAGGAGCTTTTTGTAATCAGTGTAGACTGACACGATAGGGGCAGTATCCGNATGCATCTTGGAAAGCTGATGAAGACGCTTCGGATCCGCTATTTGATCNGGGTCTACCAAGTTCTTTTCAATTTCTAGAAACTTGGCTTCAATTTCTTCCAATTTATTTTTAAGCATTAATTATCCAGTAAATATTCTGAGTTGATTTAAAAAGACTATTGTAGCTTGAATTACAACGGTAGAGGAATAATCCATGCCAGAATTCTTGGCTATATTCAGGTTTTGAAGAATGTGAGGTTTCAAATTGCTTGGAATTTTAGTTCGTATCTTCCTCAGCATCAGTGACTTCTTCAGCCTCAACATCAATCACAGTTTCATCTGTATCTGCGTCTACATCTGGGCCTGAGTCTGCACCGGGGCCTTCACCACCAGCTTCCTGTGCTTGTGCATCAGCTGCTGCTTTTGCATACATCGCTTCTGCAAGTTTGTGGGAAGCGGTAGTCAGAGCCTCAGTATCTGCTTTTAGGGCTTCGATGTTTTCGCTTTTCAGCGTTTCTTTCAATTTGTCAATTGCGCTCTGTATTGCTTCTCGATCTTCTGCTGATACACTATCTCCATATTCCTCAAGGGATTTCTCAGTTGAATAGACCAAGGAATCAGCATTATTACGGGTTTCGACAGATTCCTTCTTAGTTTTGTCTTCTTCTGCATTAGACTCAGCNTCTTTAACCATTTCGTCAATTTCTGTGTCAGATAANCCACTNGAAGACTCAATTCGNATCTTGTGTTCCTTGCCNGTTCCTAGGTCTTTGGCAGAAACATGAACGATNCCGTTTGCATCAATATCAAACGTGACNTCAATTTGNGGTAANCCTCTTGGGGCCGGCGGAATCCCCAGTAAGTCGAACCGGCCGAGTGTACGGTTGTAGACGGACATTTCGCGTTCGCCCTGCAAGACGTGTATAGTTACAGACTCTTGATTATCCGCAGCAGTTGAAAAGGTTTGGCTTTTCTTAGTTGGGATTGTAGTGTTTCGCTCAATTAAGCGGCTGAAGACTCCACCGAGGGTTTCGATGCCCAGTGAGAGTGGGGTAACGTCGAGAAGCAGTATGTCTTTTACACCTTCATCTCCAGACAAAACACCACCTTGAATTGCTGCACCTATTGCAACGACTTCATCTGGATTTACTCCTTTATGACATTCTTTTCCGAAGAATTCCTCGACTTGCTCTTGTACTTTTGGCATTCTAGTTTGCCCGCCAACTAAAACGATTTGGTCAATCTCAGATGCGTTAAGTTCGGCATCTGATAGGGCTTGTTGGCATGGAGTAATTGTTCGCTGAACTAAGTCCCCTACCAATTGTTCAAGCTTCGCCCGACTCAGGGAAACATTTAGGTGTTTGGGACCGCTTGCGTCAGCTGAGATGAAAGGCAGATTAATCTCNGTTTGGAGTGTNGCTGACAATTCACATTTCGCCTTTTCTGCTTCATCCNTAAGACGTTGGAGAGCCATTGGATCATCGCGAAGGTCAATTCCATTCTCATTTTTGAATTCTTCTGCTAGCCAGTCGACAATTTCTTGGTCGAAGTCATCGCCACCCAGATTGGTATCGCCGTTTGTACTTTTGACTTCAAAAACTCCCTCACCAATTTCAAGAATTGAGATATCGAAGGTCCCACCACCGAGATCATAAACAGCGATTTTTTCCTCAGCTTTGTTTTCCAGTCCATAAGCCAAAGCAGCTGCAGTTGGTTCATTGATAATTCGCAAAACTTCAAGNCCTGCAATTTNACCTGCATCTGTAGTTGCTTGACGTTGTGAGTCATTGAAATATGCTGGGACTGTAATTACAGCCTGTGTTACTTCTTCACCAAGGTAGTCTTCGGCTGTTTCCTTCAGTTTTCGTAGCACCATAGCCGAAATCTCAGGAGGAGAGAGNTCCTGATCCCCCATTTTGATTTNTACACTTTCATTACTTCCCTGTGTTACTTTGTATGGAGCTNTACNTATGTCTTCCGCTACTTCGTTGTAGCGTCTGCCTATAAAACGCTTGGNAGAAAAAANAGTATTTTCTGGATTGGTTACAGCTTGGCGCTTAGCTGGTTGGCCAACTAGACGTTCCCCTTCTTTAGACATAGCAACAACNGAAGGCGTTGTTCTNGCACCTTCAGCGTTNNGTATTACGTTNGGATCTCCGCCTTCAAGAATAGCTAGGCAGGAGTTTGTTGTACCAAGATCGATGCCAATTACTTTACTCATCTGTTGTGTCCTCCTTGTCTTCGGATACTTCTTCTTTCGTATCTTCTTCGTCTATTTCTGGATTAGATTGTCCTTGTGAGACTGAAACCATTGATGCACGCAGCACGCGGTCACGCAACTTATACCCAACCTGGAATTCCTCAACAATTGCATTCGCAGGAAGATCCGATTCGACTTGTGCTATCGCCTCATGCAAATTAGGGTCGAAATTTTCACCAACAGCATCAATGGTTGAAACATTACTTCTTTCAAGAACATTATGAATCTGTTTTTGAATCAACTGGATTCCTTCATGAAGAGAGTCAAAGTCTGTTGACTCCTTTGGTGATTCAGTCGCACGGTTCATACTATCTATTACTGGTATGAGATCCTTTATAACACTTTCAACTGCATACTTTTGGAATTCTTCCTTATCACGAATAGCACGCTTCTTTGCATTTTCATATTCAGCAACTGTGCGGAGCATTTGATCAAGTTTCACTTCGTACTCTGATTTTAGTTGGTTAATTTCGTTTTCTATAGAGGGAGGGGCTTCGCTCTCCTCCTCTGATTTCGCTGCCTCATCACTTACAACTGTGTCTTCATCTACAACTGTGCCTTCATCACTTTCAACAATGTCTGTTTCGTCTTCCTCGGCAACATCTGGTTGGTTTTCCATGCTTGGTTGCTGTTCTTCTAGCATATTAACCTCTTAAACTCTGTGGTTGGATTCCTAATATATTAAAGGCAAATGATTAAAGTGGGTTTTCTTTTAAATATTCCATCCGAGCTTATAGAAGAAGCAACGATGGCTAATTTGTGCCGTGAACTTGCCTTATTGCTTGCTTTTTACAGTACTAATCAAACCTTCAATTCTATCAGTGGTTGAAAGGCTTAAAATACCATTATAAACGAAAAAATGTCAAGTAAAAATGGACAGTGATTTTGAAAGTAAACCTTTATATAGAATACAAAAGCCTCGCTCTGAAATTCAGGGGGATTTTGCCTGTTGAAAACTATCGAATTGTAACTGAGTTCACAAATTTATATTTATCATTTAACCCGTTAACTTAGCAATTTAAATGCCAAAACATAAAAATGGGGTTTGTGTGGGGAAGGTAGTTGGGTTATTAGAAAAGTGTGTCATTTTGGAAGCGACATGCTGCATGTCATTGTGTCAAAATGGCATGTTATCCTAACATGTTAATGATTAAGATTTTGGTTAACGGGGTGCTCTTATTAACATTATAAGGCAAACTTGACGTTATTTTATTTGACATTTAGGCATAAAAAATTTGACAAGCTCAGATGACTCGTATACACTCTACCAAATTTATGTATGCTTTTTACTGGAGAATAGCTAGAATGTATTCGCAGCCCATCCCAGATAAATATTATAAACTGATCGAGCAAGAAGTCGACGGACGAATATATAAAGCAAAGGAAGAATTAGGAAATCGACTTATTATACTAGGACACCATTACCAACGTGATGAAGTAATTCGCTTTGCTGACTATCGTGGTGATTCACTGAAATTATCCCAGCTTGCATCAAGCCGTCCCGAAGTAGACTATATCGTTTTTTGCGGTGTGCACTTTATGGCAGAAAGCGCTGATATTCTTAGTGAAGATCACCAGAAAGTGAACTTGCCGGATTTAAATGCTGGTTGTCATATGGCCGATATGGCAGATTTGGATCTGGTTGAAGAATGCTGGGAACAGTTAAATGATGTTGTTGGCGACGAAATTATGCCGATTACTTATATTAATTGTACTGCTGATTTGAAAGCTTTTGTTGGCCAACATGATGGTGCTGTATGTACGTCCTCAAACGCTGGCGCTATCCTGGAGTGGGGCACAACACAAAAGGATCGACTTCTCTTTTTTCCTGATCAACATCTGGGGCGAAACACTGGCGTCAAATATGGTATTGATCTAGACGAAATGATTCTCTGGGATCCGTATGAAGACTTGGGGGGCAACACAGAAGAAGAAATTGAGAAATCGAAGCTTATCCTTTGGAAAGGTTGTTGTCCAGTACATCAGCTGTTTACAACTAAACAGATTAAAAGACTTCGTGAGCAAATTCCGGACATTCAGATTCTTGTGCATCCAGAATGCCGTTATGAAGTTGTTCAGGAATCCGATTTGAATGGGTCAACTGCTTTCATCATAAAAACGATTGAGGAAGCTCCCGCCGGATCATCTTGGGGAATTGGTACGGAGATGCATTTGGTTACTCGGCTTGCTCAGGAACATCAGGATAAATTTATTACTTCAATTGATCCGAATATGTGTCTTTGTACAACTATGAATCGGATTGATGCCCCGCATTTATTATGGTCTCTCGAGAATTTGCTTGAAGATGAGGTTGTGAATCAGATTAGTGTCCCTCAGGATATCAGCTACTGGGCAAAAGCATCACTCGATCGGATGTTGGATATTACATAACTCTAGTTTCTTCTTGAAAAGAGTTTGTGTTAATCTCAGTAGGCTAAGTTCTGTTTTTATCGAAGCTGACGCTTGTAGCTTTAAAAATTAGGTTTTTTATGTTCGTTGTCGTTTCTTCCAAACCTACTTTCCTCAAGCTCTTGGGTAATAAATTGCTATTGATAAATGAAAGAGAAATTAGAGAATCGCAACAAAAGTGTTACTATACTGAATTCGGTACGCAATCTAAGGAGGTGGTTGCTTACTATATTCTGGTTCCTTGCCCTGCTGGACGACCCATTCGTCAAATACAGACTTGAGCTTCTCTTTTTCGAATTCACCGAAGGTCAAGTGTTGAATGCTTGCTATTGGTATTGCCATTTCTCCGTAGAACGGTGAAAGGCCCAATAGCTTACCACCATTAGATTCAAGAGCTTCAAAAACTAGGGTTGAGCCATCTGTCAAGGTAGCCCGGACATTGTCGTTAGTGATGTGACTGTCTCTAGGTTTGTCCAGATCTTCTTCTGGTATGCTAACATTGACCACCATTGCTACGCGGTTGACAGGGATGTTCATCTTTCGTAGCTTGGATTCAAACTGTATCCTCTGCCCGCTGATGTCTAACAAACTTCCCCGCATTAAATCTCCAGTTTTCGCTACTAGTACATGACTCGGTGGATTGTCACGGTTGAAACGTGGAATGGTCAACGCGCGATCCAGTTTTACGTCGTCGATAGTGAAAGATTCTTTTTCCCTAGCTCCAAACATTCCGTTACTGAAAAGGGGGGTTCTTACCAGGTTTGGTCCTGTCCACCACGCACGTA
>NZUQ01000051.1 GCA_002697225.1 Candidatus Poribacteria bacterium | reverse complement strand
GATGGTACTTATTCCCAAGGGATCAGATAAGATGGAACCTTTTTGGATAGATATGACTGAAGTAACGGTTGGTAGTTTCAAAAAGTTTCTGGCGTCAACTAATCATCAATTTGATGGTGACTTGTGGCGTCAAATTGATAAATATTCACCAACGAGCAAACACCCGATGATCTTTGTTACTTGGCAAGATGCAGCTGATTATGCTAAATGGGCAGGCAAAAGGCTGCCCTCCGAAGCGGAGTGGGAATATGCGGCACGGGGGGGATTGGTAAACAAAAGATATCCTTGGGGGGATAATCCGTTGGGACATGATGAAAGTATTGCCAGAGATTATGCTAATTGCAAGGGAACCGGTGACAGGGATGAATGGGATAAGTCTACAGCACCAGTAGGCAGTTTTAAGCCGAATGGTTATGGTTTATATGATGTAGCGGGCAATGTTTTTGAATGGTGCCAGGGTTGGTTTGGCAGTGACCAGAGATTCCGAGTTTTGCGTGGGGGGTCGTGGTACCTCGATGCTTACTTCCTGCGTGTTGCTTACCGCTACGATGTTCCTTCANATGTTAGGTATCTCCACCTCGGATTTCGCTGTNTGGCAGAGATACCAGAGTAGATGATTCCGTAGCGGATCTTTTACTNTGACAATGGATATCTATGGCGCAGAAAATCGGTGGNAGTATTACTAAATTAAGNGTGTGAAGAAGATTTGATGATTGNGAGGTCATAAAAATGATGAAATCAATTAGNTATATATTGTTAGNTTNCNTTTTGAGTTTGATGGGGTGTGANACTCAANAGNAAAANGAGGNCAAGAGATTAGTTGGAGAGTTAAAGCATAAGGATCCAGAAATAAGTTTTNAAGCAGAAGAGGCATTAGTAAAAATAGGTGTAGATGCTGTGCCTATTCTCATCCGAACATTGAAGGGGCAGGGGGATAGTTTTGAATTAGAGGAGACCTTAGTGANAATAGGTGTAGATGCTGTCCCTGCTTTAATACGAGCATTACAAGANCAGGATAAGTTTGTTCGTCGTCGTGTGGCAAGGATATTAGGGACAATAGGGAAAGTCGCTGTGCCTGCATTGATCAAACTTTTGCGGGATGAAGATAGTAGTGTTCGTCGTCATGCGACATGGGCCTTAGGGAGNATNGGGAAAGAATCAAATGATGCNGTTTCTGCTTTAATAGAGGCATTACAGGATCAAGATACAAATGTTCGTTGTGCTGTAACATTCGCATTAGCAGGAATNGGGGCAGGCGCTGTGGATGCAGTACCTGCTCTGGTAGAGGCATTACAGGATCAAAATGCAAATGTTCGTTGGGATGTGGCATATGCATTAGGGAGAATAGGAACAGGTGCTGTGGATGCGGTGCCCGCTCTAGTAAAACTGTTGCAAGATGACGATGAGGTTGTTCGCTTGAGTGCAACAGGGGCCTTAGGGGAAATAGGNGAAGATGCAGTGCCTATTCTAATTCAAGTATTGCAGAATGAGGAACTAAATGTCCGTGCTTATGTGGCGTGGGCATTAGGAAAGATAGGTGTCCCTGATGCAATCAAAGCGATAGTGNGAATTTTGCCTGAATTGATGCAAGCATTGCAAGACCCCNTAGCCCGTGGTGCTGCGGCAGGGGCTCTAGGGGAGATAGGCAAAGATGCGGTACCTACTCTGATTCAAGCATTACAGGACACGGACCCTGAAATTCGTGCGTATGCGACACGGGCCTTAGAAGTAATAGGAGCGGGCTCGGTGGATGCAGTGCCTGCTCTGATACAATTGTTACAAGATTCTGATTTTTATGTTCGCCGTACTGCGGTAGCGGCCTTAGGGGGAATAGGCAAAGATGCAGNACCTGCTCTGGTTCAAGCATTACAGGATACGGACCCTGAAGTTCGTATGTATGCGACAAGAGCGTTAGGTGGGATAGGAAAAGGATCCACGAATGCAGTACCTACTTTGATACAAGCGTTGCAGGATCCCGATCCAGCTGTCCGTCGTGCTGCAGTATTTGCATTAGGAAAAGTAGGAAAAGGTGCAGTNCCTACCCTNATACAAGCACTNCAGAATCCTGACCCAGAGGTTCGTTTTAGTACAGCAAGAATATTGGGTTCTATAGGAAAAAACGCTGTGGATGCAGTNCCNGCCCTAATACAATTGCTGCAGGAGCATGATCCAGAGGATCGTGGTGTNGTTAACTCTTGGACAATACCTCGTGTTGCAGCAGAAGCCTTAGAAAAAATAGATACTCCTGAAGCACGTAAAGCAGTCGAGGAACATGAAAAACTGCAGCAGTTAAGGTGAAGTAAATCATTGCAGATTGNAGAGTGTTGGCATGTAAAACAGAGACATATTGGTTGTTGATTTAAGTTCTAATGTCTTTTCTAATAACATCACAAGAAAACTAAAGCATTTGCTCCAAGACGAATCCCTCAGCGTTAGTCTTGCTGCTTCGGANNCACTGTGTCAGNNAGGNTGGGTAGATATAACCATACCNGCNCTGNGTAATGCTCTCCAAAGTGATCTCCTTTGGGCACGATTCCGNGCGGCTGNTAACCNTTCCTATNATGGACNAGAACANTTATCGCAAATGAAATCCCTTATTCCCGATTTACAGACCGCATTGAAAAACTCCTCCTGTTATGATCTAGAACATTTGCCATATATAGAATCGATGTTCTCTCAACGCTCCTTTAATGCGCAAAGAGATACAATCGTTGGTGTATAGGTTATAGGCCGTGTGATTAAACGTATCCAGTTGGTATAGTCAGGAGATTCTNTTGTCCCGATNTTGAAACCATATTTGTAATATTCCGCTACCTAAAGATGACCCAGTTGGTAATAACTGTTAGATACATAAACAGTATCTAGCCATGGTTTTGGGTTATATCTTCGTGGTAGAATGGATTGGAAGCAGGGATCTTAATGTTTGTTATCAACGTCTCAATCGATAAANTCATACATTGGGCGCTGAAAAATGATAGATGATATGCTCCAAAAACTACCCATGGTAAATTCNCCTAAAATTAATCCAAAAAACAGTGGTATCATTTGCCTATAGGTTTTCAACCCACCTTGTTTAAGTAGCATTCTTTTCAGCGCCCATCCGATTAAAAAAGACAACCAAAAGATGTTCATTGTGTAGCTGCCGGAGACAGCGTAACCGATTGGAGATAATTGCCACCACAGGAATCTCCAACGTAAGAATGTTAATAACATCGTTACACAAATACCGAATGTAACAAAGGTGGTTGAGACCGAATCAAACTGTGTTGGCATCACAAACCATCTTTGGAGACGATTGAATGGTCCCCAGCCGAAACTACCATTTGATCCAAATTGATATACTCCATGTAAATAAGCCCAAAGGGAGGCTAACGAGCCAAAGGGGATCACTAGNAACATCGCTATCATGAATTTTTTGTCAGCGATGCTTGCTCGCTCGGCGATTTTAAAACTTTCCAACTGATACGGCATTGGGTTAGAAGTATGAGCCCGATTGAAGAAGTATAAGAAGGAGAACATGGTCAAATCACTAGGAGAAAAGCTTCGAGTGCCCAGTATTTTGGTCAATGCCGAATCCGGACCCATGAAATGCAGATCGTGGAACAGAATGCCAGATTCTGCTCGAATACGGGTAAAACTAATAGATAACATAAAGTACAAGAGGAAAAAAATAACAATCACCCACATAGACATACCGGAAAAGTGGCAAAAACCCATTAGGAAAAACGAGGAAATAATAACTAGAGAAACTGCAATCCGATATCCTATTGTTTCGTTTGGTTTCTCAATATCAGTGTGTTTTGAAATTACATTTATCGTAACCTTCCAGAGATGCTTTCTTGTAATCCAGATGGCCAATAGTCCCAACCCAAGATAAGCACCAAAAGATTGTTCGTCAGCGTAAGGGAAAACTGGTAGTCCCGCAAATCCCATCATGCTGCCAAATATCTTTTGACCTTTCCAAAGGAGGTAGAAACACCAGCAGGAAAAAGACAAGTCTAGTGGCATTAGAAAAGCAATCCCGATAGCAAAAGGATAGATTGCTATTGGGGTCCAACCAATAGCAGAAAATGGCTTTTGGGGAAAGAACCGACTGATGTCATATTGTTGACCGCTGATTACACTGGGTACGACTGGCCATATAAAGTGTAAGCCGTTTAGTACATTAATACCGAATGAAAAAATAAAACATGTCCACATCAAACGATTTCTGAACAGGCGAGTCTCTGTGGAGGTCATTTCAAGCGGTAGCTGAATTAGAGGATAGCTCAATTTTTCCTGTTCTGTCCACTGCTTACGAAAAATAATGTTTAGTCCAAGCGTAGCTAAGAGTAAAGCTGATAAAAAGGTTGTCCACCACAGAATAGGTTCCAACCATCCTTGGATATTTGTCATTGTGTATAGGGTCGATTCACCTCTATAGAAATCGGTAAATACTTTTGGATTATCAATGGTTAACCAATTAGGAATATACCTCCAAAATAGGTTCTGCCATTCGTTTTCCGCGGTAGCAAATTGATAGGCGTGTGGAATGATCGGTACCAGCACCTGAATAGTAAAGTGGCTGGCTAGTACTGAAGCGATGGTGAGCATGACGTAGACAGTTAGCAACTCACTCTGCTTAAGAGAGAATTTAGGGAAATGACGAAACAGGAACGAGTTGGCAAGATTCAAGACTAAAACGGAAAAAACCACATTGTACATCAACGTAATAGTTCCGCTTTCCCCACTGCCAAAGAAGAACGACATCATAATCCAGTAACAGTTGATAATAACCATTACTAAGCCAATTAGTATGGAGCGAGGGGTAGTGGTTGACTTCTCTTTTTTTCTTGGCATTTCTATCTACGAAAGATTGGAAAATCGTCTCCATAAGACCTTTGGTTTTGTTCCGAAATCAAGTGATACTTTTTGGCAGAGAGAACTATGGTCCTCTATGTTTTGGGAGTGAAAAGCATATCTAAAAGATTATGTGTCCTCTGTAGTAAGGCAAAACTGATTCATCAAACGGCCAGACAATACTAATTTTTTTNCCAATAAGCTGTTGTATCATAGTTTGTCTTTAGCCGTAAGCTCCGTGATCAAGGAACCCAACGAGCCGTTTTAATCTGGGATCGGCATCTTTGTAGACATGTTCAGGCATGGTATAGTTCATGAAGGGATAGTATTTGTGGCCGATAACTCTTCGTCCATAGGTGATTTGAGTGATGTATCGGGTTCGGTCACTTTGGTTNGGACCACCGCGATGCCAAACTTGATTGTTAAACATAGCTACGCTGCCTGCTTTGCCCAAATTGTATTGGATTTTATCTTCCCATTNTGTGNCCTCAATCTGAGNNGGTGGACTGGCTCCGAAGAGGTGGGATCCGGGNATGGTTTCNGTTCCTCCATGTNCAACTTCTGTGACNTCGGTTAAATAGTANTTTGCGGTGAAAAATAAAACGGGCAGTCTGATGTTTTTGGGAGGTTGATCATCTGTAACAATCAGGTGTGGNGTGTCATCCTGATGCCAGGTGCTGAGTCCNCCACCNGGCGGTGTGATGAAGGAGTTGTTATGTATTATGTGACAGTTAGGNGCGACCAGCGCTTCGGCAAAACTGACGATTGGTTCCAAATNGAACAGGTTAAGGTTGGCTGGGCTGTGTTCGAACATTCGGTGNTGCANCTGAATCCCGGATCCCGTGTTTTCGGTGTTTATTTTGGCGTTAAGGTCTTTCCTAAGTTGAGCGCAGTGTTCTTCGGTTAGAACCTCTTCTAAAAATAAACACCCTTGTTGGTGAAAGGTCTCNACCCACGTTTCGATCTGTTGTTGGTCGACNGTGTAATTGGATTCGAATCTTTGNTTGCTTGTGTATTGTTGAGTCTGAGAACTCATGTTTCTGCCTTTCAAGAAATGTAAATATGNTTGTGTCGAGTTTGATGTAGNGAAAGTCTGTCATCCAGAAAATTGTGAGGGGAACCAATTATTGTTGATTTTGTCTATGTTATGGTGTCAACTCCTGTAGATTTAGTGTGGAATTTACATTAGGTTTGTTCTCTCCATTCACTTAAGCTGTCCCCTCTGAGTGTTTATTATGTTTTCAGCTTCGGTATCTCCAATTACTTTTGATTTGAGTCATTTGGATATAAACAAACACTAGTTTTTGAACTGAAAACTTCAAGTTACATTATGATTATATCTTTATGNTTTCGAATTTCTTATCAATTAAATGGTAGTNAGTGTAATNGGTTTATGTCTCATCAATTCGAGCTATGGCGTAGGNATCAAGATCAAGTGTCAAATCNCCATTAAAAGTTGACAGACGCTGTCCTAATTCAGCACGNAAGCCTTCGGGNTTTNTNTTTGCTGNTTGTATATTTGTTTCGTTTAAGTGACGTACAAGAACATTTTCGGCCAAGTNTTTNACTTNGACCTCNAATGGGCTAAGGCTTAGGTTAGCGAGGATAATTCGCCTTNNCCCTCCTTTTTTAATAGCAATTCCCTCCAATGNCAGAGGATNNCTTGATGNTGAGAGCATAATTTCTCCTCCGGCAAAATCACCAACGTCGGCNAGTACATGGTAAAGAGGAAATACGGCNCCAGGGATTGACTGAAACTGTTCTGGTNGTTGAGACCCGTCTTCTGTTTCCATTACCCCNCGCCAACCGCTAGTTTCNTAGTAAGTTGTGCTATAGACACCACTTTGAGAAAGGTACTTNAGACTNCCGAGNGTCCAACCAGCACCGTACAATGACATCTGTCGCACATCAACCTGAGCAGGCANNTCNCCAGCTTTNGGNGCTGATTCAGGCGCAGCGGCATTGGGATTAAAACGTGGCAGAAAAGTTATTGGAGTTACCGCAAGTAGTAATCCTGCAGAAAACTGTTGAGCACTTTCAACTGTGATAGCTTGTGCTTCAAGAGTCTCCGTTAGTGAAGAGTTATCGAAAGCATGAACTTGTGGATTGATGGAATAACAAATCAGATCTAGTCGCTCTGCTGAAGGGCGATTGCGGTTCAATTCAGTAAAGTATGCATTTGTCCCAGCTCCGATTTTGGCGCCAGACAAATAACGGTGGGCAATTTCAATCCATTTGGAAGAGGTGGATGACTCATCCTGNTGGAAGATAAGATAGGTTGTCACAGGAGGTTCGAACTGTTCAACNGCCCTTTTCCAGCTTTTGATTTGTTCTTCAGCTGAATTGTCT
The DNA here is from genome assembly GCA_002697225.1 of Candidatus Poribacteria bacterium. The sequence goes on along the minus strand of NZUQ01000051.1, from coordinate 7,370 downwards.
AGATGCAGGGCAATTTCTAAAGATATATTTAACAATTTTGCTTCGTTTATAGCCCGTTGTAGTGTTTGTTGGTAATCTAAGTTGAAGTCAATATCCACCCGGAGATGGGATAGATTAATGGCTTTGAGGCGTTCCAGCTCCTTTTCAGAAAGAGGTTGACCGTGTGACGCGACCCCTAGTCCNATACGTGGAATAGAATGTGAGGCTTCTGTATCGAAGGTAAAGATAGTATGGCTGTCTCTTTCATTCTCAAGACGTGCAATTTTTTCAATCGGTTTGGTTTTATTTGATTCTGATTTGAGGGTTAGCCTAATCGATTGTGAAATTTTCGTTCCGGCTTTTACTTCCACCGGATAAGGAACAGCAAGTGGTGTACAGTAGGTTTTGTACGATGCATCNGTCCAATTCCGCTGATCCTCCATTTCGAAGATATCACCGCTAAACCTGACTTCAGCCCAAAGATCAGTTTCAACTTGGTGGGAAATTGCCTGCATATCCATAAATGGTTGATGTGGTGAGATAAACTCGGGGAAAATACCCTTTTCTATTGTTCCATCAATTTTTTCGACGTGACATGGGATATTGCTGCAAGACATTGGGTGAAGGAGACAAAAACCGATACGGTTGCGCTCAAAGGTTGAAATCGCTTCACCATCCATGCTNAAGGTGACGGTTCCATCCTCTTCGCCGATAATTGTTCCCTGCCAAAAGAAATGGATATTATCCTGCTTGTTTTCTACATCATAAGTGATTTTGAATTTTTCATCAGCTATATCTATTTGTAGATTCGATAATTTCGGCAGTATTGTATCCCAGTTATGATCACGAATTGCTACGTACACTCGNCGGATAATCTCCTGATTTCCAAAACGAACGTACCGCAAATCGCCATCTTCGAACATTAAAGATAGCGGTCCGGCTCGCAATTCTTTGTGTTCTGGTAGCGGGGTATCTTTCCCATAGTATGACACTGGAGGCGATAGTTTNGTGTTCATAATTTCTGCCTTTCCATTATTCNTTATTATCTAGTGNGTTGATACCCTGTTGCAANGCCTGTTTATACAACCATAAGTCCCCGCCATAGGCCAAGCATCGAAATCCTTTTTCTCGCATTGAACGACCTTCTTCAACGTTAGAAGTCATGAATCCNGCNGACTTGCCGTGTTTCTGACAAATCTCGGCAACATGGGTTACTGCCCGTAGATATTTCGGATGGTCAAACTGTCCGGGGATTTCCATCGAGTTAGTCAAATCAAAATGGCCAATCCATAATACGTCAATTCCGTCCAAGGCGGCAATTTTATCTGCATTTTCTAGTCCTTGTACAGTCTCAATTTGGGCTATCAATAATATTTCTTGGTTAATGCTAGACATTTTGTCCAAAATATTACCTTCTNCATAGTCATCATGAGCAANACCAAANGCCGCACCCCGTTTGCCTATTGGTGGATATTTAGCTGANTCCACGATTATTTTTGCTTGGGCTTCAGTCTCTACCATGGGTACCATAAGCCCCATTGCTCCTACATCCAATGAACGAGCGAAAAAGTGATATTCTGTTGTCGGTACACGTACCATCGGAACGATATCCGCAGCACGTGACGTTGCCATTAATGAACGTATGGTTTCGATACTCCATCCAGTATGCTCCATATCAAATATCAGGAATTCTGCCCCCGCACCAGCAGCGATTCTTGCAATTCCTGAGGTGTTAAATTCGAACACCATTGTGCCTGTTGAGGTGCCACCTTGACTCAAAATTTGTTTTACTTTATTTTTTCTCATTTTTTCTCCATTCAGTTGGGAAATTTACTTAGTTTTTCCTTTAAACGTGGATGATTCACAACATCGTGATTGACTACGTTTTGCGGGATGCGGCCCATTGAGACATCCACAATGCTTTGGCATGCGCTCTGGCCGTTTCCTAAGAAACATTCATCCGTCCAACAGATAGCATGTGGTGTAAGAATAACATTATCCATATTTAAAAGAGGGTTATTGGTATCAATCGGTTCCTGCTCAAAGACATCCAATCCTGCTCCTTGTATGCGTTGATTACGTAGTGCATTGATTAGCGCTTGTTCTTCTACAATGGGACCGCGTGCAGTGTTAATCAAGTATGCAGTTTCCTTCATCAAATCGAGTCGTTCTGCATTAATCAAGTAGTGTGTTTCAGGAGTCAGCGCACAACAAATACAAACAAAATCCGATTCTCGTAGCAAGTCTTCTATATTTACCAACTCAATTCCTATAGCTTTTGCTTGTTCGATAGTTGCGTAGGGATCATAAGCTAGATGATGCATTCCAAAGGCCTTAGCTAATGTAAACACTTCGCGACCGATATTTCCTAAACCGATTACGCCTAGTGTTCGACCAGTAACTCCCGATCCCATGTGGTCCAATTTTTCTGCCCAGCGACCTTGACGGATCAGGGTGTCTTTGATGGTAAGTTTATGACTAAGGGCTAAAATAAAAGTCATGATTGAAGCTGCAACCGGCCGTCTCACACCGTCAGGTGTTATCGTTAATAGAATACCATTTGTACTACAAGCTTCAACATCCACATTGTCGTATCCTACGCCAAATCTAGCGATAATTGCCAAATCATCGTTCCCATATAATGTGGTGGCATCTACTGTGGGTGATAGTACTAGTAATGCATTGTAGCCGTGTATCTGATCCGCACGCAACGTTGGGGTGTTTTCCGAAAGAAATTCCCACTCAATTCCCGTCGCTTGATCCAGCGTATCCACACCAATGTTTCCAAAGCCAATAGTCCCATCTGGTTTCAGGAAGTCTCCTGTCAGACCTACGCGAAATGTCTGGTCCATTAACTTCTACCTCCTTTGTGATAATTTTATCTGTGGTAAATATTAAGAATTCATTAGCTGTTTTTTGCGTTGAAACTTCGTCGGAACGTCTATATCATAGTTAAATCTTTAATAATATGGAAATATGCATTTTAAGTTCATGTTATTGCAGAAAACGTATTATATCCCATTGTGAAGATAAGGAGAAGAAAAGTTGAAAGAGTTAATTGCTATTGCTCCAAGAAAGCCTATTTTACAGGATTATGAAGATGGTCCTATTAGTGATGGGCAAGTTCGTGTCAAAGTTGAGTTTGGTGCCCCCAAACGAGGGTCAGAGTTAACAGGATATCATGCTGTTCGAGGTAGTAGTTTTCCTATGGGGCTTGGTAACATGTGTGTTGGTCGTATTATTGAAATTGGGGATGGCGTTGAGGGTTTTTCCATTGGTGATCGTGTTGCTAGCCATGGGCATCTTCGTGAAACTCATACATGGAACGCAAATGGTTTGTTGCGGTTGGAGGATCGGATGACATGGAAAGAAGCTGTTTGTTACGATCCTACTCTTTTCGCTTTAGGAGGAATTAGAGATGGTCAGGTTCGTTTAGGAGATACTGTTGCTGTGTTTGGGCTTGGGGCAATCGGACAGATAACGGTACAGATGGCAATAATGGCAGGGGCCTCGTTTGTTGCCGCTGTAGATCCAATTGAAAAACGACGTCAGGCAGCCATAAGTGCAGGGGGTGATATGGCACTGGATCCAACTTCTGTTGATGTCGCTAAGGAACTGAAGGCGGCAACTAATGGTCAAGGAATTGATGTTGCCATTGAAACCAGCGCGGCCTATGAAGCATTAGATCAAGCCATACGCGGGTTGGCTTGGGGTGGCAATGTTGCTGTTGTTGGCTGGATGAAGGAGTGTAAGGGTGGGCTTGATCTAGGGGCTGTTGCTCATTTTAATATTCCAAATCTAATCTTCGCACGATCTTGTAGTGACCCTAATCGTGACCATCCACGTTGGGATTGGGATCGGATCCAAAAGATCTGTTGGCAATGGCTTAGTGAGGGGCGTTTTCAATGTGAAGATATTGTGTCGCCTGTTGTTCCTTTTTTGGAATCTCCAAAAGCCTATGAAGAAATGGATTTTCATCCGGAAAAAAGTATTAAATTAGGTGTTTCATTTGGGTAGATCTNATATCTNTTTTTAGATGCAAATATGTTCATTCGCGAATATGATAGAGTATCGATATGCCAAATTGGGGAGGTTTTGCTTTATGCTTATTATTGATGGTCATCTCGATCTTTCTTGGAATGCGCTGCAGGGCAACCGGAACTTACTTAATTCCGTCTACACTATTCGGACTCAGGAAAATAAAATACCCGGCAAAGGCCGGGCTCAGGGGACAGTTGCTTTCCCAGAGATGTATAAAGGGCGAATTGGACTCAGTTTTGTGACGCTATTTGCTCGTTCAACAGGCCAGCCAACTCCGTACGTGGATTACGAATCAACGACCCAATCTTATGGGGTTGCCCGCGGTCAGCTATCCTATTATCGTGCTCTTGAAACAGAAGGNCATGTTCGTATTGTTACCAACCAAACTGAGTTGNATCAGCAAATAACCGAATGGGAAGAGTGGGAGTCTGANGTAGATCCCAAGCATACACCNCCTTTAGGGTTTGTTATTACTATGGAGGGGGCAGATCCAATTCTTACACCCGATCAACTGGAAGAATGGAAAATGGATGGCCTGCGAATCCTAGGTTTGACCCACTACGGATTAGGAAGATACGCGGGTGGAACCGGAACAGAGGTGGGGTTGACTGATTTGGGACCTCCTTTACTGAAGGAAATGGAACGGTTGGGAATCTTACTGGATCTAACCCATAGCTCGGATCAAGCATTCTGGGAATCGCTGGAACACTATGAAGGGTTGGTGCTGGCCAGTCATAATAATTGTCGTGCTTTGGTTTCCCATCAACGACAATTTGATGATCAACAACTTCGGGAAATTTTCCAAAGGGACGGTGTTATTGGCTTAGCGTTCGATGCCTGGATGCTGAGTCCGGGCTGGACTATCGGTGAAAGTCGAAATGATTCGGTCACCTTGAACACGGTTGTCGATCATATTGATTATATATGCCAATTGGCGGGAAACTGTCGTCATGCAGCAATTGGAACTGATCTGGATGGTGGATACGGCCGGGAACAATCGCCGTCAGATCTTGACACTATCGCTGATTTGCAAAAGCTGGTTGGTCTGTTGGAGAAACGTAGCTACAATCATGATGATATTGTTGCTATTATGCACGGTAATTGGTTGAGGCTATTAAATCAGGCTTGGGAATAATCAATGAGACGAGGGTTTAGAGAAGCTGGTTTTCGACGCTATTTTGTAATAATACAATTGTTACTCATAAATGGAGAATTTGATGAACACTTCTGAGCGCCATGTTATGGAGCTGTTTAACCTACAGGGCAAAGTGGCTATGGTAACTGGAGCCTGCGGTTGGTTGGGTTCGACGATGAGTCGAGCATTAGCTGAAGCTGGCGCCCGTGTGGTTNTCACNAGTCGTAAGGANGACCGAGCANTGCAGTTTGCCGATTCCCTACCCAATGGCGGTCATTTGGGAGTCAGTTTCCACCANGATGATACCAATACCATTCCGGATTTNATTAATTGCGTGGTCAAAGAAATGGGGCAGATTGACATATTGATCAATAATGCGTATGGTGGCACAGCACCTGATATTAATATCGCCACAGCTGAGGATTTTGATCGGGCCTACCATGTGGGAGTAACGGCTTATTTTCTCCTAGCACGTGATGTTATGTTACATCTGAAGGAACGTCAGGTCTCGGGTTCGATTATCAATATNGCCAGTATGTACGGTGTTGTCGCNAGCTATCCAGATGCCTACGATGAATTGCCGGTTAACAGCCCTCCCAATTACCATGCTTTGAAAGGTAGNTTAGTCCATTTAACGCGNCANCTTGCTGTNTATTGGGCCAAATACAATGTTCGGGTCAATGCAATTTCACCGGGGCCATTTCCCAAACCNCAGATCCGTCAGGATATTGCCGATTTNATCCCTCGTTTGGAAGAGAAAGTACCGCTAGGCCGNATGGGAATTCCAGAGGAATTGAAGGGCGCTGTGGTATTGCTGGCTAGTGATGCAGGTAGCTATATTACTGGTCAAAACTTGTTAATTGATGGTGGATGGACAGCTTGGTAAGCTTAGACATTAGGTGCTACGCCCTNCAGTTCGATACTTTTCGAGCAGGTGAGTAAGCCTTTGTGCAACTTTTGGATGATTATCCCACAGATTGTGGCGTTCGGCCGGATCATCCAAGAGATGATACAATTGTCCAGGNCTATCAGGATCAGGAGCATTATCTCGAGGCGGAGGCCAACCACCGGATCCTTGAGTTCNCAAAANCAATTTCCATCCCTGATGACGGAGTGAAAAGACGCCAAAAACCGAATGATGTATTACTGNCTGACGTATTGTTTGTTATTATCACTGCCTGTTAAAACAGGTAGAATGTTGTGGCTATCTTCGGCTGTGTTTTCTGGAAGATCCGTGCCGACGATAGCGGCACAAGTTGCCATTAAATCGGTAGAACACATGAGTTGATCCGAGGAGGTTTCTGGCTTAATAACACTAGGCCATCTGGCAATGAAAGGTTCGCGATGCCCATTTTCCCAGCTGTGGGCTTTGTAACCANGCAGGTGGCCACAAGATTTGTGATCATACGGATGATACGGCATCTGGCCGCTTTGGTCTTGAATTCGATCGCCCGGTAGCGCGCCGTTATCACTGGTTACGAAGATCAATGTATTTTCAGTCCCTGTTCGTTCAAGNGCATCTGTTACTTGTTCTACTATCCAGTCGGCTAACNAGACTTGGTCCCCTCTTGGGCCAGCCTCACTCTGTCCTCTAGCAAATTCAAGTGCCACGCTTTCCACACGTGGTTCGTGAGGAACTGAAGGTGAGAGGNAAAGGAAGAATGGTTGGTCAGAGTTTTTCTGTTTTTCTATATACTCAACTGCTTTTTGCGCGATGATAGGATCGGCATCCTTGTGTTCCCAACTTGGAGCCATCATCCCTAGCTGGCTGGTGAAGACGGGTTTATCATGATATAGACTGGGTATTTCAACAAAATGGTTATTTTCGACGAACCCATTATGGAGGTTGACAGGTTGAACAACCAGAGTTGCCGTAAAAGTAATCGAATCCGAGGTCGGTTGGTTGCGTGAAATCGATCTTTTCTTCCATTTCACGGTTAGCATTTGGACAAGGTAACGACCGATCAAAATCGATGTATTCACCTTTTTAGTTGGGAATTCCAGACCAAGATGCCATTTACTGGTACAGGCTGTTTGATATCCAGTTTTTCAGTAATCTGGCAACGGTTAAACGGTCTGGCTTGATCAGTGGTGGGTTCGTACCTGTACAGAACATCGTGTTTTAAAGGGTATGCCAGCAGTATCTGCCAGTCACAACACCATACCTTGTTGGAGTGCAAACAGAAGAAAGGGAATGTGCATTTGTAAAACAGAC
>NZUQ01000050.1 GCA_002697225.1 Candidatus Poribacteria bacterium | reverse complement strand
GTCTGGTATTTAGCTAGCATTCAAACGAAAACTCGGAAGTTGGAAAGAATTGAAACTGATTATACATCTATCGAATCAGTTCAGGTTAATACAAATATGGTCGCGTTCATTGGTGGGTCTCCATCTCAATTCTCATCAGTGGCAAAACTCGACTTGGCAACACAATATCCCTATGTTATTCGTAAATCATGTAATGTTGAGCTAAAACTGGAATGTTTGTCCACTCCCCAAACAATAAAATTCCCGACCGCGGATGGCCTGATATCCTACGCTTTCTTCTATCCTCCTCAAAACGATCGTCAGATCGCCTCAGAATCTGAATTGCCTCCTTTAATTGTTGTTAGTCATGGTGGACCCACTGGTGCAACAAGCAACACCCTCAGCCTCAATCTACAATATTGGACTAGTCGAGGTTTTGCGGTCCTTGATGTAAATTATGGAGGTAGCACAGGGTATGGTCGAGCCTATCGTGAGAGGCTAAATAATCGATGGGGTATCGTAGATGTGGAGGATTGCATAAACGGCGCTAAATTTCTTGTGGATCAAGGTCATGTCGATTCAAATCGGATCGCTATCAAAGGCGGCAGTGCAGGTGGATACACAACGTTATGTGCCTTAACTTATCATGATTTTTTCAAAGCGGGAGCCAGCTATTATGGTATTGGAGATTTGGAAGCGCTGGCCACCGATACACACAAATTTGAATCTCGTTATCTAGATGGTCTTGTCGGTAAATACCCAGAGGAGATGGAAACCTATCGGCACAGATCTCCTATTCATGCTATAGACTTACTTAACTGCCCTATTATCATTTTTCAGGGACTTGATGATAAAGTTGTCCCGCCAAACCAGGCAGAGGCAATGGTTCGCGCTCTCAAATCGAAAGGAATACCTGTTGCTTACGTTCCATTTGATGGCGAAGGACACGGGTTTCGAAAATCTCAAAATATAAAGCGAGCGCTGGACGCTGAATTGTATTTTTATGGCTGTGTCTTTGGGTTTAAACCAGCAGATTCGTTGGTTCCAATTGAGATTGCCAATATGCCAATGTAGCCTAAGATGTTTTCGGAAAAAAACGAATGGAAAAACTGATTCTGATTGATGGAATGGTACTTATTTTTCGCGCTCACTANGCNTTTGTGAAAAACCCTAGATTAACAGGTGNTGGNCGAAATGTCTCTGTTGAGTTCGGTTTTATAAACACCCTGCTGGGGGTTTTGGAAAAGGAAGANCCAACGCATATCGCTGTAGCCTTCGATACCGATGCACCCACCAAAAGACATATAGAATACCCCGCCTATAAAGCACAGAGATCAGCCATTCCAGAGAATTTAATCACCTCNATTCCACAGGTATATGAGCTACTAGAAGCTTTACNAATCAAAGTGTTTACTGTAGATGGATTTGAAGCTGATGACATTATTGGAACAATTTCTAGATGTGCGGATGAGTTGGATTTTAAGACTTACATGGTGACAACTGATAAAGATTTTTCTCAATTGGTTTCGGAAAAAACATATTTCTATAAGCTTTCAGCACACAACGAAAAAATTGAGATCATGGGAGTCCCTGAGATTAAAGATAAATGGCAGGTTAGCCGTATCGACCAAGTTACAGATATTCTAGGTTTGTGGGGAGATTCGTCTGACAATATTCCTGGTGTCACTGGGATTGGTGAAAANACAGCTCAAAAGCTGATTACACAGTTTGGAAGTATAGAGAATCTGGTTGCTAACACAGATCAACTCAAAGGGAAACAGAAAGAAAACCTTGAAAATGAGACTGAGCAGGCGTTGCTTTCAAAGCGGTTGGCAACAATTGATCGTCATGTGCCAATTCCAGTGGATTTTGACGGAATGAAGCGCCAGTCACCTAATTTAGATAAGCTAAAAGCAATTTTTANCGATCTGGAGTTTGATCGCCTTGGTAAACGAATAATTGGTGAGGAGTTTTCAGTTAATCAAGAAAGTTCAGTGTCAACATCTCTTAGGACAATCAAAGATGTCAAGTACGATTATCGTATAGCGGATACTATTGAAACACGCGAGTCACTAATTAAAAAACTGAAATCACAGCAGGCTTTCTGTTTNGATTGTGAAACGACTGGTCTTGACCCCAAAACAGCTAAATTGGTTGGAATTGCGTTTTCCTTTAAATCCGGTACTGGGTTCTACGTTCCAATACCGAATACAGNGGTAAACGCACAGTCTGCACTTCAGGAATTTAGGCCTTTATTGGAAGATGAAAGTATCGGNAAGGTAAACCATAACCTTAAGTTTGACCTAGCTGTCTTGAAATGGCACGGCATTACTGTTCGGGGCAAACTATTTGATACCATGCTGGCACATCAGTTAATTTTCCCCGACTTGCGTCACAATTTAGATTTTCTGGCAAAAACGTATNTGAGCTACTCACCCATATCGTATAGTAATCTGACTCAAGATAGCCAAATGGATTTGCTCCAGATTCCAATTCAGCGAATTGCCGAATATGCTTCTGAAGATGCGGATATTACTTGGCAACTGTACGAATTTTTTAAAGACTTAATTTCTGAAAAGGAACTCAGTCGAGTATTCTATGAGGTAGAATGTCCCTTGGTTCCGGTTTTAGTNGAGATAGAATCAAATGGNGTCAAGCTTGACAGNCAAGCGCTTGTCNCTTTCTCCAGCGATTTGAAAGATGAACTTTTCGACAAGGAAACCGAAATTTACAGATTGGCCAGAATGCAATTTAATATTGATTCTCCTAAGCAGTTAGGGGAAGTATTATTCGACCATTTAAAATTGGCTGAGTCACCTCGTAAAACTAAGACAGGTCAATATAAAACGGATGCTAAAGTCCTAGAATCTTTGGCCCCCAACCATCAGATTGCCCAACAATTACTTGAGTTTCGTGAAGTTCGAAGACTGAAAAANACCTATGTTGACACACTCCCAAAAGCAATTTTTGAGCGTACCCAAAGAATACATACAGAATATGACCAAGCATTTGTAGCCACCGGGCGAATTCAGTCGCATAGCCCAAACTTGCAAAATATCCCCATTCGTACCAAGAGAGGAAAGGAAATTCGGAAAGCTTTCATTCCCCGTAGTGATGAATATGTCCTATTGTCTGCTGACTATTCGCAAATTGAACTTCGGATTATTGCAGAATTGAGTGGNGACGAGAACTTAATCACTGCCTTCGAGGTCGGTTTGGATATTCATACTGAAACCGCGTCGAAGGTATTTCAAGTCCCATATGACCAAGTCAATGAAGAAATGCGTCGGCAAGCTAAGATGGTTAACTTTGGCATTGTCTATGGCATTTCGGCTTTTGGTTTAGCACAAAGACTTGGGATTCGTCGAGGTGATGCGCAACAGATTATTGATCGATANTTTAATCAGTTTCCAAAAATCAGGAATTATATGGACGATATTGTCGAATTCGCCAGAAATAAAGGATACGTACAGACCATGNCAGGACGTCGCCGGTATTTACCTGATGTGAATTCCGCTAATGTTACTATGCGAAATAGTGCTGAACGTAATGCTATTAATTCTCCCATCCAAGGATCNAGNGCAGATCTAATTAAACTTGCGATGTCAGCTATTTACCAAGAATTTACCAGTNAAAAACTAAAGACACNTATGATCCTTCAGGTCCACGATGAATTATTGTTTGACATGTGGAAATCGGAAGAAGAAACCGTTGTACCTATTGTTCAAGANAAAATGCAAACTGCGATCCCAATGNGNGTTCCACTTAAAGTCGATATAGGAATTGGTCATAATTGGCTTGAAGCGCATTGAATTATTAATTTGATAGGTTAGCTTGACGGTTGAAGTTTTGAGTTGATACACTTTTTTAGCGATGAAAAAAACTGTTAATTCTATTAGAAAGACGAAAATAAGCGGGCGAAAAATCGTTATGTTGACCGCTTATGATTATCCAACAGCCCTGATTTTGAACCAGGCAGAAATTGATATTATTCTGGTTGGTGATACCCTTGGTATGGTGGTTTTGGGATATGAAACTACACGGGATGTTACCGTAACAGATATGATTCACCACACATCTGCTGTCAAACGCGGCAATGAAACCTGTTTGATTGTCTCGGATCTCCCATATCAGTCCGATAAAACGTCCGATCTAGCAGTCGAAAATGCCAAACAACTCGTTTCCACTGGAGCAGATGCTGTTAAAATTGAAGGAAATAAAACCGAAATTATCGGAGCTATTATTAATGAAGGAATCCCCGTAATGGGTCATGTAGGTCTCCTTCCTCAAACAACTGAAACATTCCGGGTTCGCGGCAGAAAGGAAAGAGAAGCAAATCAAATTCTGGAAGATGCGATATCCTTGGAACAGGTGGGTTGCTTTGCTGTTGTACTGGAATGCATTCCGAATCCAGTGGCTGAAAGAATCACGGAATCTCTATCAATACCGACAATCGGTATTGGGGCTGGAGCAAGTTGCGATGGGCAAGTTCTTGTTATCCATGATTTAATTGGGTTATTTGATCGTTTCAGACCTTCGTTTGCTAAGCAGTTTACTAATGTAAAGAAAGAAATTTTGCGTGCTGTAGAAAGCTATAAATTTGAAGTTCAGCAAGAGACCTTTCCTGATGCTGACCATTCTTATGAATAACTGAATCTAATGAATTAAGGAGAAAAACTAGATGTTTAAAGTTGGAATTATTGGTGATGAGGCCTCTCAGGATTTTCAAACTGTCGTTGATATGGCAGTTGAATTCAATCTTGATTCAATCGAAGTTAGATCCGTTTGGGATAAAGCACCACAGGAATTAACAGATCAGGATATTGACAATATGAAGCAAATCCTAGAAGGCACGAATGTTAAAATAATTGGCATTGCATCGCCATTCTACAAATGCGATATTGATAATACTGAAGAACGNAAAGAGCATATCAATATCTTGAAANNGTGCATTAAGCTGGCCAAAGCATTTGATGTNAACCTGATACGAACTTTTGTTTTTTGGAAAATTGATAATATTGAAGAACGATGGGGCGAGATTGTCGGATCCTATGATGAACCCGTGCGGATTGCGGAAAGCGAAGGCATCACACTTGGTATGGAAAATGAGTATTCAACCAACTTAGCCACTGCTAAGCTGACAGAGCGTTTCATTGGTGAGATTGACTCACCGAGCGTCAAGGCAATTTGGGATCCTGCAAATGAAGCGCATGCCGACCAAGACGGTGAGACCCCATTTCCAGATGCTTATAATCGGCTTAAACCGTTTATGATTCACGCCCATCTAAAAGATGCTGCCCGTGATCCGNAAACTNGGGAGATGGATTCGGTCGAGGTTGGCACTGGAATTATCGATTGGCAGGGACAACTGCAAGCTTTCATTGATGATGGTTATCAAGGACACCTAACATTAGAAACTCACTGGCGGCCAACTCTCAAGTTGGATGAAGATATCGTTCATCAACCTGGNGGATCNGCGTTCTCCGAGGCAGGTGAAGAAGCATCACGCATCTGCTTGAAAAATTTGTTCGAAATGATTGACAAATTAGAACAGTAAGGGNTTAAGANGTGAATGTNCCAAGAATTTATCGAGATTCGTGGTGCACGTGAACATAACCTNCGGAATGTTAATCTCAANCTTCCGAAGGATCAACTGATTGTNTTCACTGGTGTAAGTGGATCCGGAAAATCTTCNTTAGCCATTGATACGATCTATGCTGAAGGGCAACGCCGTTACATCGAGTCGCTCTCAGCCTACGCCCGCCAGTTNATCGGTCAAATTGAAAAGCCCAAATTTGACTCGATTGANGGCCTTTCCCCTTCCATATCAATTAGCCAAAAATCAACCAGCCAAAATCCTCGTTCAACTGTTGCAACTATAACAGAGATCTACGACTATCTGCGAGTACTCTTCTCTCGAGTNGGAGAATTATATTGTGTAGAATGCAATTCTCTACTTGGCAGACAAACAGAAGATGAAATTGTCGACCAGATCATGGCNATGCCNAAAAANCGACGTTTGCTCATTCTCGCACCGATTGTCATTGGTCGGCGCGGTGAATATCGNCAGGAATTAGAAGACGCTCGTAAGGCTGGTTACGCGCGAGCCCGAATCAATGGAGTTGTTGTCGATCTCGCGGAGGATATCCAGCTTGAACGTAACAAACACCACGACATTGAAATCGTGGTTGATCGAATTAAGGTTAAATCGGATATCCGCAGCCGTGTTGCAGAAGCGGTTGAGCTCGCGCTTCGTATGGGTAATGGNATCTTAACTNTCAACATGCCGGATTTTCAAGANCAAGATCGGACTTTCAGCCGAAGCTATACCTGCACCAAATGCCAGATTGGTTATCAACCGCTTTCACCTAGGGATTTTTCTTTTAATAGCCCCGCCGGAATGTGTCCAACCTGTCGCGGCGTAGGCACAATAAACGGAATCTCGAAAGATCTGGTTATTCCTAATCCAGATTTGTCTATTAATGATGGTGCAGTATCGCTATGGGGAAAAATTGAATCGTCACGTTTGAGAATGCTGGTTCAAAGTCTAGCGGACTACTTTGAAATTGATCTTGATGATTCNTGGAAAGAATTACCTGGGAACGTCCAAAATGCAATCCTGTATGGTACAGGTAATCAGCTNATACCAATGATCTATCGTCAGCGAGGTCGTCGTCGGTTCAAGAGAAGAGAAGTATTTCACGGGATTATTCCTGATGCGGAGTATCAATATCATCGAAGTCGATCTCAAGCTCGCATAAACAAATTCGAGAGATATGTCTCAATAATCATGTGTCCGGACTGTAATGGCAAGCGACTTAAATCGGAAGCGATGAGTGTAAAAATTGATGATAGATCTATCGTTGATATTGTTGAAATGACTATCAACGACTGTCTTGGATTTTTCAATAACCTCAGGTTNGCTGAACGAGAGACAATTATCGCAGAAGGTGTATTGAAGGAAATCCAAGGGAGATTAACATTTCTGGCTAATGTTGGATTGGAATACTTATCGCTTAATCGTGCAGCACCNACTTTATCTGGGGGTGAATCTCAGCGGATACGTTTGGCTTCACAAATTGGTGCCGGATTGTGTGACGTTGTTTATGTTTTGGATGAACCATCAATTGGTCTACATCCTCGGGACAATAATCATCTGTTAAGAACACTACAACAACTGCGTAATCAAGGCAACACAGTCATTGTAGTGGAACATGATGAAGATACAATGCGGGCAGCAGATATGATTGTTGANTTTGGTCCACGTGCTGGTCTGCAAGGAGGAATNATTTCCGACATCGGCCCCCCNAAAGAAGTCATTACAAACGGCAGTTCGTTGACAGCTCAGTACCTTAGAGGTGATCTTGAAATAGAGATACCAAACAATCGACGCCCACATGGAAATTCTTTCCTCGAAATTGTTGAGGCTAAACACAATAATTTAAAAGAAATCGACGTCCACATACCGATTGGTGTTTTAACTTGTGTGACTGGGGTCTCAGGATCCGGTAAAAGTTCACTTATCAATGACATACTTTATCAGGCATTGGCACGAGATTTGATGCGTGCTGATACAACTCCGGGTAAACACAAAGGGATTCAGGCTATAAGGTGTAATGAGGATAGTATACTTGAAATTCAAGAGGTGAGTAACGTTATCGACAAGGTCGTGTCGATAAATCAATCTCCAATTGGTCGTGTGCCACGCTCAAATCCGGCCACGTACAGCAAATTGTTTGATCATATTCGAAACNTATTTGCTGAACTTCCAGAATCGAAGTTGCGTGGTTACAAACCCGGCCGTTTTAGTTTTAACGTCAAAGGTGGTCGTTGTGAAGCCTGCCAAGGTAATGGTGCACAGAAGATTGAATTGCAGCTTTTAGCAGACGTGTGGGTTGCCTGCAATGTTTGTAACGGCAAACGATACAATCAAGAAACACTAACTGTTAGGTATAAAGATAAGTCAATTAGCGATGTCTTGGACTTAGACGTTCAAGAAGCATTAGAACATTTTAAAAATATACCAAGCATTGCTAGGGTTTTACAGACACTGTACGACGTTGGGTTAGATTATATAAAACTTGGTCAACCTTCACCAACACTTTCTGGAGGAGAAGCTCAAAGAATAAAATTATCCCGAGAATTAGCTAAGCGAAGGACAGATCAAACGCTGTATATTCTTGATGAACCGACCACCGGACTCCATTTTGATGATGTGAAAAGATTGCTTGAGGTACTCCATCGGTTAGTTGACCAAGGTAGCACAGTAATCGTCATTGAACACAACTTGGAGGTAATCAAAACGGCTGATCATATTATTGACCTTGGCCCTGAAGGAGGGGAATCTGGTGGCTTTGTTGTTGCTACTGGTACACCAGAGGATATCTCGGAAATTAAAGGGTCGCACACTGGTCGGTACTTGAAACGGTTGTTAGGCCGAACAACAGAATTTCTAAAGGCAGACCTCCCGGTTTCACATGCTATGGGGACTAAGGAGAAAGGAATCATAGTTCAAGGCGCATCTGAGCATAATCTGAAGTCGATTGACGTAGAAATACCATATCATAAATTGACTACTCTAACAGGTGTTAGCGGGTCAGGGAAATCTTCATTGGCTTTAGACACAATTTACGCAGAAGGGCAACGTCGTTATGTTGAATCCTTATCTACGTATGCCCGACAATTCCTCGGTCAGCTTAAAAAACCGAAAGTTGAAAAAATAGAGGGATTATCTCCTGCTATTGCAATTGAACGTCGAGCTTTAAGTAAGAATCCAAGATCTACAGTTGGTACCGTTACAGAAATTTATGACTACTTGCGGGTACTCTACTCGCGCATTGGTAAAGCCCATTGCCCTCAATGTAAGAAGCCAGTTGGGTCACAAAGTTTTCAGCAAATTGTCGATAAGATTATGGATGAACCTCATGGAACCCGTATTCATATAATGTCCCCGCTTAAACTACAAAGAGGTGAGAGTTACCAAGGAGCATTCGAAAGACTCCAAAGGCTTGGTTTTGCGCGCGTTGAAGTCAACAATGTCACCCATTTTCTTGATCAGGCACCAGACTTAAAAACAACAAGCAAATATGATGTCAAAATTGTTGTTGATAGACTCGTCATCTCTGAAGAAGATAGAAGCCGCTTGGCTGAAGCAGTAGAAGTGGCTATAGGGCAAAGTGTTGGCACCGTTGCAATTCGACGAGAGTTCAGATCAATACAATTTGGTAGGTCCGAAACTATAGGTTTGAAAGAGGTTAGCAATCGGCGTAGGCAACGCAGACACAACCAGGATAACTCAAATTTAACAGAGAAAACGCAAGAGCATGGGGATCAAATCACCGTTTACAGCACACAGTTTGCCTGTGTACCATGTAGTCTAAGTTTTGATGACCTAACGCCACAGCACTTTTCTTTTAATAGTCCAATTGGGAAGTGTCCAACTTGCGATGGATTTGGAGCTATATGGGGTGATATATGCTATTCATGTCAGGGAACCCGCCTCAAACTTTTGGCCAGCCATGTCAAAATTGGTGACAAGACTCTCCCTGAACTAACGGCAATGTCAATACGCCAAACTGTCCAGTTCTTTAACGAAATTAGTCTTACATCATATGAAATGGAGATTGGACGTGAGTTGGTCGCCGAAACTAGAAAAAGGCTTCAATTTCTGGAAGAAATTGGGCTTCACTATCTGGCTCTGAACCGACGGGCCCCCACAATATCCGGGGGTGAAATGCAACGTGTTCATTTAGCCAGCCAATTGGGAAGTGGTTTAACTGGTGTAACTTATGTTTTAGATGAACCAACAACAGGCCTACATCAACGTGATAATCAACGTTTGATCAAGGCTTTAAAGAGACTGCGTGACCTTGGTAACACAGTACTGGTTGTTGAACATGATCCAAGCACGATTGAATCATCGGACCATATGCTTGATTTTGGTCCTGGCGCAGGCGTACTCGGTGGTGAAATAATCGCGACAGGCTCTCCATCCGAAATCAAAAAAAAATCTCAATCTCTAACTGGTCGCTATTTATCCAAAATGGAAGAGATCAGCATACCTAAAGAGCGGCGTCGAGGCAGCGGGAGTTGGCTGGAAATAAAACACGCTCAGAAGAACAATCTTAAAGGAATTACTGTTAAGGTTCCATTTGGAACACTGACATGTGTAACGGGTGTTTCCGGATCAGGAAAAAGCTCATTAGTTGACGGTGTCTTATTACAAAACAGTGTTGCTCCAATCGGAGCCGAGCTCAATTTTGAACACAAGGAAGAGAACCAAAAGATAGATCTAAGTGTTTTTGATAAAGTAATTAATATT
This sequence comes from Candidatus Poribacteria bacterium, assembly GCA_002697225.1. Next base: position 17,491 of record NZUQ01000050.1, on the reverse strand, counting down.
GATCAAAGTCCAATTGGTGAAACACCTAGATCAAATGCGGCAACATATACTGATATGTTTACCAAGATTCGAGCCTTATTTGCTAGCCTGCCGGATGCTAAAGTTCGAGGATTTTCATCTGGTCGCTTTAGCTTCAATATCAGTGGTGGTCGATGTGAGTTATGTCAGGGGCTTGGATACAACCAAATCGAAATGCATTTTCTTGCTGATGTTTGGCTGGAATGTGAGTCTTGTCACAGTACTGGTTATAATCGAGAAACTTTGGAAGTCTGTTATAAAGGGAAAAATATTGCTGATGTCCTACGAATGTCGGTTCGTGAAGCATTGGAGTTTTTTCGAGACATACCAACCATCGAAAAGACGCTTCAGCTGCTGTTTGACGTTGGGTTGGATTATATCCAACTGGGACAACCAGGTACAACACTTTCAAGTGGGGAATCACAACGGATAAAATTGGCGACGGAACTTGGCAAACGAGGGACTGGAAAAACACTTTATGTGATGGATGAGCCCACAACCGGACTACATTTCCAGGATATCCAAAAGTTGCTGAATGTAATTAATAGGCTCGTTGACAAAGGAAATACTATTGTTATTATTGAACATAATATGGATGTGATTAAGTCAGCAGATTGGATAATTGATCTCGGGCCTGAAGGTGGTAAGGAGGGTGGTTATCTTGTTGCCATGGGAACGCCGGAGGACGTTGCGTCCATTGACCAATCACATACCGGCCTGTTTTTACGTGATGTGCTTACTTGATTAGGGCAAGTTTCCGGGATTCTGAGAAAACACCGGCTTGCAACTGATAGACGTAAACACCGCTGGCNACTCGTTCACCGTTCTGACTCCGTCCGTCCCAGTAAATCGCTCGATCCTTTTGGACATAGAATCCTGCTGGTTTGACCCCAAGATTTATTTGTCTAATAAGCTTACCCTCCAGATTGTATATTGTTAGAATTACTTTTGAACCGGTTGCGATCTGGAATGGAATCCAAGTGTCGGGATTGAATGGATTGGGATAGTTCACCAAAAGCTTGTTTTTAACAGGGATGGTAAGTGCTTCCAGCGACAGAATTCGGCCCTCCATAAAATTGCGTAACATAATAACGCCTTCAATATTTCCCGGTAAATCCAATAGTTTCTGATGCATTTGTTTATAGATGTCTAATATGTTTGGGTCTGAATCAAGAAAATTCCCAGGTGCAACGTTCATTTCTTCCCCAACAGTTTCAGTTTCTTTCTCGCTACCTTCTGCGACAGTACGTGGTTCACTGGTTTTCTTCATCCAGTTTAGGGCAACCGGCACAATGTCATCTGCGTCTACAATACCATTACCATCGGCGTCTGCAACCGTTGCTGGCTGCATTTTGAACGGTTTTGCTGTTTGAAGAACCCAATTCGTTGTAGATTCTTGCCTTGGCTCACCTTTTTCTCTCCAGAAACGACCTATCGGAATGATATCTGCTGCGTTGACTTCTCCATCTTTGTTAGTATCACCAGGAAAAACACCAACACCGGTAGTAAACGACCATGAGACCTCCTCAGCTACTGGATTTCCGATCAAGTCCGGTATTCCAGATTTGATTATGACCGAAATTTTCTCAACATCCCTAAAGATTTCCTCCGCTACGAAAGTCACACGATTAGTGTTTGTACGGATCTCNCCCCAAATTCTATCAACTTTATCACTCGAAACTATTAGATACTGCTCATCNATTTNTACTTCTTCGCTGAANTCNACTGATATNATAGTATCNACCTGTACAAAATCCTCCGTACCATCTGGATTAAAGGAAACCACTTCTGGNGCTAAATCATCAAATTCAACAGAATCTGATGCNACCTCAGAAACGTTGCCAGCACCATCCCGAAATTCCGCAAATACTGTACGGATTCCTTCGCCGGAAGGCACTTTCCACTCAATTTGATCGCTAAACGGCTTCCAANCTGTGTCACTGAAATCCTCCTCCTCATTTCTTAGTCTTACTTCACCAACCTCCTTCATGTTTGAAAGTTCATCAGAAGCTACAAGTTTAATTGTGATTCCTGCTTGTCTGGTTCGGTCCCCAACAATTGATATTGATCCAATAGGTGCTGTCTGATCAAAGATGATTTGGTCTGAAAGGGAGGATGTTATTATGTTGCCAGAGAAATCCTGAAACTGACAAAAAACTGTTTTAATTCCTTCTTCATCCGACAAATTCCATTTGCTACTGGCGCTGTTGGTCACTGTCGGAGAAAACTTGATCCACTTGATCTTTTGATCAGATTGGCTAAAATCTTCGTCATTCTTGAAGCGCATCGATTCAACACCAAACCCGACGTCGGTCGCCACAGTATTCAATATAACCATCTGATCGGTAGTGTAGATGTCAGTTTTGTTAATTACAAATGATCCAATTGGGGCAATTTTATCCATGATCTGGATCTTGCCCAATTGCAGAACGATGCCATATTTGGATTCTTCGTTAGCATACATCTCTGCTTCAATCTTAATTTCATTTTTTATTTTTGGGTCTAATGTTTTAGGTATTTCAATTTCGATGGTTCCAACTTGTTCCGCATTCGGAGGGTTCTGATTGACTTTAAGCAAAATTCCATTATCAATTTTTGCGACCGTCATTGTTTTAGCGAGTACTTTATTTAAATCGAAGGCTAAAATCTTAATATTGGGTACTGTTTGGATTAGAATCTGACCTTTTGAGATCTGAAAATCAGGTTTTCGGAGCTTAAGTCCAATGACTCCAGACTGACTCGGTGCCAAGGATAACCCGTCGAGCTCCAGTTTAATGTCTGCAAGTACAGTGAAGCTTCCAGAGGATAAAATTTTAATTTTATCCAATTGTCTCTTTGTTTTGGAAAGCATCAATGAAATATCTTTGGTTGTTATTTCACCAGTTGCTAAGTCAGTAGCTGTAGGTAAGGCGAAGAAGATAAGATCTATCCGAAAAATCCCACTTTTGGTACCAAATGATGGTGTTATGGTGAACTTCAAGTCGAGTCGATTACCGACTGATGTTGCACTGATCTGTTTCACACCTTTACCTGACAACGTAATGAACTTAAGAAGGTTACTTGGGAAATCAAGCGAAGTCTCGGCCGTGATTTCGCCAATTTCGGGACCAAGAGGTCGGATNAAAATTGGAAACGCTATTTCTTGGCTTCTTCCACCACCGACATCCATCATCTCTAAGTAAAGTGGACTATCCACAAAAATCTTGATCACAGCTTGTTCGAATTTGTTATAACTCAAACGCAATGTTGCTGTTCCAGCATTAAGTGCGGTAAATTTACCATTATTAGCNATTTCCCCAATNTTCCCNTCTAATTGCCATGCTGGTTTATCAAGGTCAATTTCATTATTATCCTTATCATGTCCGATCCCTACAAACTGGATAGATTCTCCTACGGACAAGCTAACCGATTCATCGATAACTTTCTTTTCTGCGGAGATTTTGATGTCTTGGATTTCTCCCGGCCGTACGGTNACTTGGCCGGATAATTGAACAAATCCAGCCGTTTCTACCTGCACTTGTCCGACACCTTGTTTTCGAGCAGTAAAGGTGCCATCACTTTCTATCTGACCGACACTACCAATCACACTCCATTTTTTTTCTACTGGTGTCTTTGTTATATTGCCGTACAAATCTAATCCTTCTACTTTGAATTTTTTTTTGCTACCGGCTAATAAGTTAGCATTCATTGGTATGATTCTAAGCATAGCTAGCTTGGCTGAAGTGACCGTTATTTTTGTAGAGTTTCCCTTGGTTTCACCGACAGAAAGCTGCACTTGTCCGACACCAACATGTTTTGCTGTCATTTGGAACGAGACAACACTGGCTTTGGGGCCAGGATCAATGCCTTCAGAATCAGTTATTGCATTACCAACAATTTTCCACAANGCTTTTTCTCGAGGAATATTGACTTTATTGCCCGCTGAATCTCGGCCTATGACCTGAAAAATCTTCTTCTCACCGGCTACCAGCGATATCGCTTCTTTGGGGAGAATTTCTATGCTCTTGATTTGTCCCTTGACAATTTGAATTTTTGGCAATGTTGCTACTAAACTATCAAATGTGGCGGTGATGTTCCCAAGCCCAAGATTTTTGGGCGTCAATATTCCTCCTTCAAACAGACCAAGCTCGACCGATTTTTCATAGGCATTAATTGTCCATTTAACCGCCGCTTGATCAACTTTGACAGGGTTATCATACANATCTGTTCCAACAACTTGGAAGGATGTAATCTGGCCAATTTCGATATCCAAAACAGTTGGAGATATCATGATGTTTGACAGGTTACCAGTTGTAACTGTAATCTCTGGTGATTCCTGCTTTAACTCGTTATAACTGNCTAAGATCTTACCTTNCCCAGCTTTAATGGCANTGAAAATCCCATCGGCTGAGATTTTGCCGATACCATTCGTAACTTCCCATTTCAATGCTGTGGATAGATCAACTTTATTGTCAAACTGATCTCGNCCTGAAGCAGAAAAAGGTAATAGCTGACCTGCACCGAGTTGCTTTGGCTGAACTGGGTTATCGATGGCCAATTTGGTAACTACTCCCGGTAGAATTCGCAAATTAGCAGTTGCAGATACCAATGTATTCGGTACTGTCGCACGAATCTGTAACAGGCCAGTAGAAGTGCTAGATGCGATAGTTATTGTATAGATACCATTTCCAACCTCTTTTACCTTAAGAAGTTCNTGACCTTTTGAAGTTGGGGNCTCTGCTATTTCGGCATTGGTATCAGATTTGACTTCTGTTTCAACTCCTTTATCTGTGTTTTTCAATTCCTGTTCGAGGTGGGTTTCGATCTTTACCGCTTCATTCTCAAGTCGAACTGAATTTTCGCCTGTTAGAATCATGGTGATAGTTGAACTGATATTTTCTCCNGATACTAATGAATCTGGNGAGGCAAAAATTAGCAACCGNTCTGCTGAACTTTTGTGTTTAACTTCAATTAATACTTCCTGAGAGGNCGANCCTCCCAAGCTATCGGTAGCTAGAAAAAGAATTGAAAATGTTTTAGACCCTTCTTTCCCCTGGACAGTATCACTATTTGTTTGCCAGAAGAAGCCCCCATCTTGGTCTAACTGGGCACCTGTGGGAAGTGNCTCAACTGAAAAACGAACTTGATCCCCGTCCGGATCAACACCACTTAGATTTAAAGTGATGGAATCTCCTTCAATAATTGGAGCAGTTACACCTNTTATTTCTTTGCTGTCCGTATTAAGAACCACCAGTGTTGGTGGTCGGTTAGGTCTTTTTAAACTGAGATCGACTGAGGCCGACAAAACTATTTTGTTCAATGAAACAGAAGCCGTAATTGGAAAGCTAATCGCGGGACTGTCAATTTCACCTGTTGTGTATTTAGCGATATAACGTCCACTACCTTGCGCTTCAACTTCAGAGATAGAACCAATTTGAGGCGTGTCAAATTCAACCTCAGCATCACTAATAGGCCGATTTTTAGTGTCACGAACACTGACAACCAAAGTTGTTCCAACTATGCCGTCAGCAGGNAATTCGGTTGTCTCAGCAACGAGTTTGATGTTATCAGGTTGGCTATTTAACTGCTTGACTTCTGTTTTAGCTGACACCTTGTTGGAAGTCGTTGCGCTTAACACCACAATTCCTACGATATTACTAGCTCTGTAAGTTGCTGCGTATTTCCCTCTAACCTGGTGTTCCATTTCAACTTCGAAATCATCAGAGGTTAGCATTACTTGTTCATCAATAACAGGTTTTCCAAAAGCATCTTTTACTGTGGCAACGACTTCTGTTTCGGAAGTTTCTTCAGCAAGCAGCTGGCTCTTAGAAGCATTTAATGTAATTTGAGCTGCCTGACTTAAGTGGTTGACAGTGAATTTTGCAGACTGTATTTGTTTGAAAACTGAATCCGTTAACGAGAAAGTAGCCGTCTTGACTACACCTCCTTGTTCATAGGCTGTTACTGTTTGGAACGATGGTTCGTATATAAATTTATAGCGGTTTTTGTCAACCTGTTCGAACTTGCTATCTTCAAGTTCACTGACTGCAAACGTCAATTCATCATTATTTTTGTCTTCCCCTTCTACAAAAATTACCAATTGCTTGCCTTCTGACATGGAAAAGTTGACTGGATTTTCGCGAAGGATAGCGTTTCTGGTATTCTTCAGTTTTAAAACTGGGGCGTCATTTGGCTGTGCCCTTATCGGATCCAAGATGGGAGAGTTTCCATTCCTATCTGTTAATTTTCCTTTTTCTGTCGAGAACATCANAACCGGTGNNTCTCCACGACGAAGTATTTCTGAAACTCCGTCTTCAACGTTAATTTCAAGATTCCATATCAAACCNAAATTATCGGTCCGNTTAAAATTAGTAGCCACCAANTCGCCATATCCTTCTAACCTGATTTTCCAGCCATCTTTACTNGGNTTCATAATTGGTTCTGAGAATGCGATCTCTATTGAGTTGTCTCCGACCACCCTCGCTGTATAGGAAGGCGAAATACCATCTTGAGCCTGAATAATTCTTTGGCTGGGATCAACTTCATTTCCTGATAGATCTACAATTGGGTTATCAGCAACACCAATATATTGTATAAATGGTTGATCTCCCGTTTGAATTGGTGCGGCAAGAGTAATAGTAAATTCATTTCCTTTACCACTGAAAAATGATATTGGTTTATCGTTAACCGTCCAGTTATCAATATCACCTTCACCACCCTTAACTGTTTCATTGAATTTCAGCACAATCGTTGTCGTGTTGACAGTTTTAGCAGTAAAACTGGGATCAGTAAAATCTGTCTTTTCAATTGTTATCTCTCCTCTCCCTGTTAAGCTACCTTCAGTTTCAGCTGAAATTGTGATGACCTGCGGCAAACTTGGAGCCAAAAAAACAGCTGAATAGTTTCCATAACCCAAGTTCTTGGCAGTTTTGGTGATAGTTCCGCCGTCAGCAGTTAAACTCACCTCACCAGCCTCAAGTGGGTTATCTGACGCGTCCAGAATCTGAATCGCTATCTCAGCTTCGGATAATCCATCAGCAGGCAAACTTGAAGGAGTAGCTACCACAGTCAGAGAATAGGCAACTGGCTTAACCGTGGTGATCATTGGATTTGCTATTAGTTGTCTCGGATGGTCAGCAACTGTGCTATCTTCTACAGAGATTGTAATTTGGCCGACATCTGATGAACGGATCTCACCCATTGCTGTACCATTCATATCCGTNAGTGTTTTCGATTGGACGATTTCAACTTGTTCGATATCGACATTTCGNGATTTTGCTGTAATAGTAACTTTNCGGTTTGGAACGGGACTCCCNAGCTTATCAACCAATGTAATTAAAACCCTAGCGGCAGTGACACCATTAGCTAAAATCTTANCGGGAAAAACTTCCACTGAGGATTGNACNGGTGAAACATCACCAGGCAATACTTTAATATTNACTAGCTTTTGAGCATTCAATATTAAAGTATGGATTGGACTGGATGGTGATGCACCGATGGTAAGCAATCCAGCTCTGTTGGGAGCAGTCAGCGTTGTCTGATAGAGTCCCGAAGATACTTCTTCTGCAGGACTNGTAACTGACCCGGCTGTCGACGTTACCTCGATAGTTGCCCTTGAAATTGGATAACCTTCATTATTTTTTGCCGTAAACATAAGTTTGGTTTCCGTAATGCCATCTCCGCTGATTTCATCCGGCAAATCTGTGAAATTTATATCGGTTATTTTAGGAGAACTAAATCGTACAAACTCGACGTAATCGAAATTGGGAATTTTGGGAATTTTGATATGGATTAATTGCTCTCCGGTTTTACTGGAACTCATCTTGAAAGATGCACGTCCNTCTTCATCAACAAGTTGAACCTGTTCCGATACATTAATAGTTTGCGATTCAATCTTGATTTCAACATTAGGTATCGAATTGCGATATTTATCCCTTATGATTGCAGTTGCCATCACTTGTTCTTTTCCATCAGCAGGCGGTACCATGGATTGACCATTTTCATCAANTTCAATAACAATCTTAGTTTGGATTGGGCTTGGTGGACCAGGCAAGAGTTTCAAGGCCATTGGTTCTGACACAACCGTGTTTCCCGCATTGGAAAGAGTGGCAGTTACTTTGAGAAGACTTGTGGAAGTTGAAGGAATATAAGTTCCACGATAATTATCATTACCAATAGCATCGATAGTTCTGATGATCTTTCCACTACTGACATCCATGGCTACGCTCAGNTTTGGGATNGTGTTTCCGTGNGGNTCAGTAACNTTCAGAATTAAATCGACTGGGGTAGNACCATCAGCAACTGCATCTGGCGGATCCATACTGAGTTGGAAGTTCGCCGTATCCCCAAGTGTTAAACGGATTGATTTTTGATCAAATACTCCATAAGAACTTTTAGCACGTATTTCTACTTCTCCTACAGCAGTTCCAGTGATATATTCGGCAACATAGTTGCCATCTCGATGATTAATCAAATCCCCCACTTTACCGGAATTNAGTTCTGGCTTTAGTTCAAAGACAAGATTTTCGTTAACAACAGGGTTACCATATANATCAAGTGCTTTAACACGGAGTTGCGCAGTTGATTTCCCATCAGCAGGCAATTGAGATTTGGATATCCCTAGTTCAATATTGGTTGTTGAGCCGCCAATAAGGCGAATCTCGGTTAATGCTTGAATATCAAACTCAGTTTTAACAACGATCTTNGCCTTGCCAGCTGTAGTGGTATTCGCAGTGTAAGTTGATGTGTATGTGCCATCNCCATTATCTTGTATAGGCGATATATGNCCCAAGTTTGTTGTAGCTTCTATGACTTTATCCGATGCAGGCTTGTCATAGATATCAATTGCTCGAATAGTTAATTTGGTACTTGAGAAACCATCAGCGACAACCTGGTCGTCCTCAGCTTCAACGACTAATCTCTCGACTCTCGCACGCAGATTGATAACAACTGCTCCATTCCGTCCATTTGGCGCATTGGCATAAATCGTCATTTCGCCTAGCTTGGTCGAGCTAACAGGGGTAAAGATGGTCACATACCCACCGTCTCCTCTGTTGATTACTGTCGAAAAACTCCCTGAGTCAGCTTGGAAAACAACAGTTTCATTAAGCACTGGATTTCCTATACTGTCGATCACCAATGCGGTAATTTTTGTGCTTGCACGTTCATCCCCAGTAACAATTTCAGGTTCAGCATCCAGTGTTATTTGGGCAGTGTCGCCCGACACCACGATGATCTCAAAAGGTTTTAAGATATCTTTGTAAACGACTTCAGCCTTCACTGTTCCTCGTTCGCGTGCCGTAAACTTGCCAAACTGCGTTAAAATGCCGATATCAGCCCCTGATTGAATATTCCACAAAGGTGTTTCTGACAACTGGACTTCTTGACTGTTTTTTTCATATCCAACGGCGTTTAGATCTACTGATTCACCAATTTGGACAAAAACGGGCGCACCCTCAACGGAGACACTTGAAATTTCGTTGTACGTATACCCATTTTTAAGAGTTGTTAGTTGATTGTCAATATTGGTAATTATAATGTCACGTTCGCCAGGAGTGTCCATTGGGGCAGTGATTTCGATCAACTTAGACGAGATTGTGATTATTTTTTCGACAATTTGCTTTCCGATTTGTACAGAAAGACCTTGGCGAAAACTAGTGCCGTGAATCTGTACTTGAGTGTTACCCCCACCATTGGATTTACCTGTTGTCAAATTGGAGACAGCCGTAATAGTAGGTGGAGAGAATGGAATTACGAGGTCGAGCCGCATCGTCCTAGCAGACAGGTGTTCTTCCGTTACGGATTGGATAGAGGTACCTCGGGATTCACCATTTAGAAAAACTTCTACTTGGATCTCATTATTTGCTTGGACAATAAATTCGGTGTTGATTGACTCTTTCAACCCAATTTTATGGAAAGTGACTGAATAATTCGGCTGGTCTTGGACTTGTTGTGTAATTGCCATTAAGGAGAGATTGTTTTTCAGGTTAGTCACTCTTACTTCATGGCCTACAAGTATCCCAGCATCTTCAAGTATTTCACCTGTAAGTAACTTTGTTTGATGTCTTCCAAAACCACTAACAGTGAAAGTATTAGCTGCTCCACGAACATTTCCTTTTAATGGAATTTCAGATGGTGAATTCGGATCGTTACTAAATATGTTCAGTACATCGCTTAATCCAAAGATGACTTTGGGAAGAAAAGTAATCTTGACCTCTTGGCTCTTTTCGGGCTCAATTTGGAAAGGGGGCATTGGCTCAATTTTAAAGGCGAGTGATGGTGGCATAATCCCGCTGACATCTAGATTTCCACTTCCTTGATTGAGGATTACAAATGACTTTGAGGTGGGAGTTTCAGCACCCAAAAGAACTTCGCCAAAATCAATTTGATCTACTGAGAGTTCTAACTTTGGTTCGGTGGGGATATAACTAAATACAGAAGGAAACCGCGCAATTTGACCGTCAGGATTTTGCACAGTGACGTCAACGGTACCAAGTTCTCCAACAGGGGTTTTCACTCGGATTTCCTGTTTAGAAACCACATTGACTGACTTAGCAACACTTTCCCCGAAGAAAACACCTAAACCACTTAAAAAATTTTCTCCATATATCCTTATTTCACTATTGCCAGTTTTCAGTCCAGTTCGTGTGGATAATCGATTAATAAATGGGGGTGAACCTGAGGTCTTTTCCAATGCTAATACAACAATGCCATTTGTATCATCGGCCACAAAAATATGGGTTCCTACCTTTGTTAGACCAAAAGCAGTGCCTGCCGTTTCATAGGAAGCGATTTCAGTTAGATCTGTCAGATCGCTAATATCAATGACTTTTACCCCTTGTCCGGAATCCACTAGAAAAACTAAGTTATCCTCGATGTATAAATCCTGTACGAAACTTGAAGTATAGAGCCTGCTAATTTCACGAGGGACAACTGGATTAAACACATCTATTACCCGCACCCCTCCAAAACCGTCAGCCGTTATTAAAAGGTCCCCACTCATCACCATTCGTTTGGAAAAACCATCTCCGGAATCAGGTAGGCTAGCAATTATTTGTGGTAATCTAGGTGGGTCTATCCCCAATACTTGGAAGCCACTCTCGCCGTCAGCAAGATAGGCAAAGTCATTANTAACAAGGATATCCTGTNNAGAACCTGGNGTGTCCAGAATAGCAATTCGTTGNGGGTTACCCAAATCAGAAACATCAACGATTTCGANCCCCATACTACTTCTCGCAATGTATGCGAGAGAACCATGTCCTGTGACACTTTGAGCGTAGGAAGTTCTATACTGATTAACAAGATATGGAGAGTCCGCACGAGCAATGGCAACAATTATAAAATTTCCATCGGTTGCATAGATGTAATTTCCAAAGACTTTCACNTGCTTCCAAACTTGACCTGTCTCTATACGTTTCTGAGATTCAATTAACCGGAAATCNCCATTAGNATTGTCTATTTTGATAGTTGCCATTCCATTGGCTGCATTTGCCACATACAGCATATTNTCGAGTACTTCTATGTCATAGGCAGAACCTATTGTGTACCAATGCGCTAATTTCTGTATCCTTTTAAAATCCGGATCAATTTTCAAAATATCNATCGTGGATTTCCCGTTTGACACAAATATCTCATTGGTAACACCACTAATTGTATGCATCTGTTCTGATGTTTCATAAAGGCCAAATTCTTTGAATTGATTCACCCCTTCATCAATTGAGATTGCACGAACACCAAATTCAAGGTCCATGATATATGCAAATGTATGGGATAATGTTCGGCCAATTGAAATATCTGCTACTTCCCCCGTTACCAAATTGTGNGGTATTTCCGTTAAGACCTCCGGTATTTTTATATCAAAGACTTTCAAGCCTTCCTTGCCTGANGCAGCGTAAAGGCGGTTACCAACAACATGTATANTGTTAGCATTAACACCATCAAATTTAGTAATAATCTGTGGCCTAATTGGTTGNCGAACATCGACAATAGTAAGATCTTCATCTGCTGTAGTTACGTATAGTAGTTGATTAGCAAGTTCAACGGAGGTTACTTTATTGGGTAATGAAATGGTGGCAACCTCAATGGGGTTATCCAAATCGGTGGCATAAATGATACGNAGTCCNCCGAAACGATCTGCCACGTAAANCCGTTCACNGTCTANGGTTAGGTCANCAGCAAAATCAGGAGTGTCAATTACTCCCCGCAAAATAGGAGATGTATGGTTAGTAAAGTCAATTATTTGAAGGCCGGAGAACCCAATTGCGGCATATACAATATCTTCTTGCACCGCGATAGCTCGAACTTGGTTGACAAGAGACACCNTGCTGTCTAAAGTGGGTGAACTCGGATCTGTTACATCCAGTGTTATAATCTGTGCACCCGCTCCCACATAGAGATGATTTNCTAAATGGTGNAGAGCGTGTATTGCACCGGAAGATCCCGCGATCTTTTGCAGGTTNACAGATTGTTGGCNANTCACNACTNGGCTGAANCAAAGAAGGATTATNGTAACTATNCTAAGTAGAAANACTGAATCACGAAACTTCATTTATTTAGATCTATTTATACAATATATTGTGAGTTNAAATTTCCTATTGGTACNCCTTTGGTAAAATNCCCCATNAATCTTGTAAATCNTCATTTTAATTAACGTTCAAAANGANTGGTTTGGCTACAATATTTTCCTTGACAGGGTAGTTGCCNAATGCTAACATTTNCGCCGGAGTTGTGTTTGGCGGGGCGTGGCGCAGTCCGGGTAGCGTACTTGCATGGGGTGCAAGTGGTCGCTGGTTCGAATCCAGTCGCCCCGATTTTTCACTTAAGTTTGAGAGTGCCTTCCTTATAAGGATTCGTTTATGTCATTCCTTGGCTTCGTAGTGCAAAAAATTCCCACCGTTTGTTGAGGACATTAAAACAAGTAGGTTAGGTAAAGAAACTGGAGACATGTTAATGGAAAAATCTGAAATTAATGTGGGACTCCTCGGTTGGGGGACTGTGGGCACGGGTGTCTCTAGGATTTTAGTTAATCAAAAACATCGGATCTATCAAAATACTGGCTTGAACCTCAATCTTTTAAGAATTGCCAAGAGGACACTTCCCGCATATAGATCAGGTATTGATTTAGCGGAGAATTGCTTAACAACTGATGTAAATGCAATTGTTGATAATCCAGATATTGAGATTGTTGTGGAACTGATTGGTGGAACTACCGACTCTCNAGAACTCATTTCGCGNGCAATGCAAAACGGGAAATCGATTGTCACTGCCAACAAAGCCTTAATTGCTGAGTGTGGTGCTGANCTATGTCAACTTGCGCAGAAGCAGGAAGTCAGCTTGAANTTTGAAGCAAGCACAGCTGGAGGCATTCCAATAATCAAAACTTTGCGAGAGAGTTTTGCTGGAAATAAGGTTGAATCAATTTATGGGATAGTTAATGGGACCTGTAACTATATCCTGACAGAAATGCAGAAAAATGGCAGGGATTTTTCCGAAGCTCTTGAGATGGCACAAGATAAGGGATACGCAGAAGAGGATCCAACCCTTGATATTGAGGGCATTGATGCTGCACAGAAACTCACTATCTTGACCGCTTTAGCTCATCACATTAGTGTTCCGTTAAATCAAGTTCATACTGAGGGAATTACAAAGATTACGCAAAACGATATTCAGTACGCTCAGGAACTTGGTTATGCTATTAAGCTACTGGCAATTACGAAATTAAGGGAGACACAAATTGATGTTCGCGTTCACCCAACGCTTATACCGAACAACAGTATGCTTGCTAATGTATCGGATGCTTTTAATGCTGTATGTGTGATAGGGGATGCTGTTGGCCCAACCCTGTTTTATGGACAAGGTGCGGGTGAAATGCCAACTGCGAGTGCGGTTGTTGCTGATATTATCGATGCGGCAAGATCAATTACTGGGAATTCGCATTTGTCGATTCCTCCCGCTTGGGTTTCAAAACCACGTTCGGATTTTTCTATTGGTTCAATAGATGACATTGAAACACGCTATTATTTAAGGCTGGTTGTGCGGGATTGTCCTGGCGTATTGGCTCAAATTGGAACCATTCTCGGGAATCGGGATATCAGCATCGCTTCAGTTATTCAAAAGGAACCGCATTGTAAAGACTCAGTTCCGCTTGTTATCCTAACTCACAAAGCATGCGAGGCCAATATGTATCTAGCTCGCATTGAAATTGATAACCTTGAGGTTGTTCAAGAGAAATTGACTCTGATCAGAATTGAGGAATTTGATTTCTAGATTCACTCAGAGCAAAATACTAACTCCTATACAATAAATTGCACGTTGGTACTATGGGTATTATTGTACAAAAATATGGTGGCACGTCTGTTGCAGATTCGCAAAAGATCAAGAATGTCGCCAAACGTATAACACAGTCTCATAAAGATGGAAACTTGGTTGTTGTGGTTGTTTCTGCCATGGGAGGTTCAACAGATCAACTAATCAAGCTTGCTCTTGAAATATCAGATAACCCACCAGAACGTGAATTGGATATGTTGTTATCAACAGGTGAACAAGTATCCATTGCTTTGCTAGCGATGGCCGTTTCGGAACTTGGGTTTCAGGCTATTTCGCTTACTGGTAATCAGGTTGGTATTATTACAGATGGATTTTATAGTAATGCTAGAATAAAGAGTATTAATAACGATCGTATCCTTTCTGAACTTGATCAAGGCAAAATCGTAATTCTAGCAGGGTTTCAGGGGATTACGATTGATGATGAAATCACAACACTGGGAAGAGGTGCATCAGATACAACAGCGGTTGCAGTTGCAGCTAGCTTGAATGCTGATCGATGCGAAATTTATACGGATGTTGACGGCGTTTATACCTCCGATCCACGTGTGGTTGAAAGTGCTAGAAAACTTGATCAAATTACTTATGACGAAATGTTGGAAATGGCAGGTCTTGGCGCTAAGGTACTACACTCTCGGTGTGTTGAGTTGGCAAAAAAATTTCAAGTACCTCTCTCTGTTAGATCAAGTTTTCATAAGGGAGAAGGGACGATCGTGATCAAGGAGAATAAAATTATGGAAGAGGTAGTTGTTAGCGGAGTCACTTCAGATAAGGATCAAGCGAAAGTTTCCTTGATTGGCTTGCCTGATACTCCCGGAGTAGCTGCTGAAATTTTTCAGTCACTTGCTGACGCGAGTATCAATATTGATATGATTATTCAGAATGCAAGTCAGGATGGAACTGCTGATCTTTCGTTTACTACTGCTGAGAAGGACCTGAATAAAACTATTGAGATTGTGTCAGAGATCAAGGAGAAAACAGGTTTTAATAGTGTGAATAAGGACTGTAATATTGCAAAAGTATCAGTTATCGGTATTGGTATGAAGAGTCATGTGGGTATTGCCTCAAAGACTTTTCGTGCCTTGGCTGATGCAGGAATTAATATACAAATGATTAGCACATCGGAGATAAAAATATCTTGCGTAATTAAAGAAGATCAGACAGAGCGCGCAGTGCAAGTTATCCATGACGTTTTTGAATTAGGACATATTGGTAACAATGCTTAAGTTTTCAATTAATCAAATTCAAAATGGAGACTCCAAGCCTTACCAGTTTGGAGTAAATGCTACGGAAGTTGGATTTGTTCCTGAGGATTTTTTGGATTATATGTTAGTGTTTACTTCACCCGTTGAAGTAGAGGTNGAGATCTCGCGAATGCAGAAAAGTGTTAGCGTTATTGGAAACATTNGCGTGGACATNGAAGTTGAATGTAGGCGTTGTGGTGANCCCTTTCGGATGGGAATTGCAGCTGACCTTGANGTAAAGTTTTTTCCTGAAAAGGAAATTGGAAAAATCGACCCCTTTTTGGAGACCTATGGCGAACGTTATTATGTTGGTAATGAAATAGATTTAGCANAAGATATACATCAAGCGATTCTGCTGGAAATTCCTAATTGGCCCGTTTCTGATGAACCTTGTGATTTGCAAGGTTTGAGCGCAAAAACACTCCTAGTGGGGAACACAGAAGAAATAGAATCTCCGTTTGCAAAGCTTGCAACACTGANTCTAAGGGATTAACCTAAATTGGAGAAAGGATAAACTAAAATGGCACACCCTAAGCGAAGAAAATCATATTCAAAGAAAATGATGGGCAGAAGCCACTATGCCTTAAAACAAAAGTCCATCGCTGAATGCACGAATTGTGGCGAAATTGCCCGCCCCCATCATGCCTGCCAGTCTTGCGGTTATTACAATGGACGNCANATTATAAAACAAAAGGTAGATGGAGACGCTGAATAACTGAAGGANGTGAACATGAGATCATCGGCGCTTATTGGAACTGGTTCATATCTACCAGATAAGATCCTAACTAACTTCGATCTTGAAAAAATGGTAGATACNAGTAACGAGTGGATACTNAAAATGACNGGCATTTCTGAAAGACGTATTGCTGATGANAAAATGGCAACATCCGATTTGGGCATCCGTGCAGCACGNCNAGCAATAAAAAGCGCCGATATNGATCCACTTGAAATCGATATGATTATCGTTAGCACCGCGACACCTGATTCTGCATTTCCATCAACTGCATGTTCCGTCCAAAATGGAATTGGGGCTAAAAAGGCATCTAGCTTTGACCTCTCAGCTGCATGTTCAGGCTTCGTCTATGGGCTTGATCTTGCCGATGGAATGATCAAAAGTTCGCGCTATGATACNATATTGGTTATTGGTGCTGAGATCTTCAGCAGGATTGTCGACTGGGAGGACAGATCAACCTGTGTTCTCTTTGGTGATGCAGCTGGAGCTGCTATCATACAGGTATCGGAAGAACCAGGAATTCTTGCTTCATATTGTGGTGCGGATGGTGCATACGCAGATGCTAATTTACTTGGTATCCCAGCAGGGGGATCTCGTATACCAGCAAACGCTGCAACCATAGACCAAAAACTGCATACCGTCAAAATGAGAGGACAAGAGGTTTTTAAGCTCGCTGTGCGTATTATGCCNGAAGCAGCTCAAAAAACTTTGGATNCTGNAGGTGTTTCTATTGATCAAATCGATTTGGTTATTCCACATCAGGCAAACAGCCGNATTATTGAAGCTGTTATTGACCGGATTGGAATAGATCCTGAGAAAATGTATGTTAACGTTAATCAATATGGTAATACTTCTGCAGCCTCGGTGATCGTTGCGCTTGATGAAGCTATCANTGAGGNGCAAGCAAAAGTTGGGGACTTAATTCTTCTTACTGTATTCGGTGCTGGACTGACTTGGGGAAGCGCACTGATTCGGCTATGATAAANCTGGCTTTTGTTTTTCCAGGGCAAGGAGCACAAAAAGTTGGGATGGGNTTTGATCTCTCATCCAACTTTGCAGAAGCCAATGCCGTTTTTGAAGAAGCAAATTCGATACTTAATTGGGATTTGAGCAACTTATGCTTCAACGGCCCAATTGAGGATTTAACACGAACTGAAAACACACAATTGGCGATTCTAGCGTGTAGCGTTGCTTC
>NZUQ01000049.1:30530-56402 GCA_002697225.1 Candidatus Poribacteria bacterium | reverse complement strand
ACAAATCAAAAACAAAGGAAATTCAAAGAAGCTATTGATGCCTACTATAAAGCACTTGAGATTTTTCCTGGCTATGCGGAAGCCTACAATAATTTGGGGAATGTACTTCAGTTGCAAGGGAATTTTGAGGATGCTGCGGTAGTGTATAAGAAGGCTTTGAAAATCAATCCTAATGATGCTAGGACACACAACAATCTCGGGGTCACAAATCAAAAACAAAGGAAATTCAAAGAAGCTATTGATGCCTACTATAAAGCACTTGAGATTTTTCCTGGCTATGCGGACGCCTACAATAATTTGGGGAATGTACTTCAGTTGCAAGGGGATTTTGAGGATGCTGCGGTAGTGTATAAGAAGGCTTTAGAAATCAATTCACAGTTTTCTGAAGCGCATAAGAATCTTGGAATGTTATTGCTTTTGACCGGAGAGCTTGAGCACGGATGGGAAAAATATGAGTGGCGGTGGAAATGCCATGATTTTCCTTCCGAGAATCGGAACTTCCCTCAANCCCTTTGGGATGGAACNGGCCTGAGCGATAAGTCTGTCCTTGTTTGGACCGAACAGGGAGTTGGTGATGAAATCATGTTTGCCAANATGTTGGATACTCTCTCTTGGATGGCGGACGAGATTATTACTGAATGTGAAGAACGACTCGTTCCTCTGTTCCAACGTTCCTTTCCTAAAATCCAATTTGTTTCTCGAGAACAAAAGCCCAACCCAATATTGCTGGATAAGGATATCGACTATCAAGTTCCGATAGGCAGTTTGGCACAGTGGCTGAGGAAANATGAAAGTCAGTTTCCAAAAAAAGGATCATATTTATCGGCCTCATCAGAGAAAGTCTCGCAGTTACGGGATAAGTATAAAAGGCTAACAGATGATAGATTTCTCGTCGGTATCTCGTGGAAAAGCATCAATCACGGCATTGAAAAGGAAAAAAGTACTATTCTGGAAAATTGGACACCGATTCTATCTCAACCAGATTGCTTTTTCGTTAATTTGCAATATGGAGATATAAAGCAGGAAATTGGTGAATATTATTCTTCAACAGGAATTCTGATATACACGGATCAGGAGATAAATCCATTAACAAATCTAGATGATTTTGCTGCACAGATATCGGCACTCGATTTGGTAATCTCTATATCTAATACAACAGTACATATNTCCGGAGCATTGGGCAAGAAAGTCTGGACCTTGTTGCCTTATGTACCTGATTGGCGATGGATGTTGAAACGAGAGGATACGCCTTGGTATCCAACTATGAAATTATTCCGGCAAAGTCAGATGAATGATTGGCGTGATGTTTTTCAACGAGTTAGCTTGGCATTAAAACTCCATATAGAAAAATGTGACTCTTAGTAATATGAAAGGATGAAATTAATTGTCTAAAACATATGCCTTAAACCGTCTAAAAATTGTGGTTCCCGGAGATGATCCTCCACAGATACAATCATCCCCACATTTAGAGCGCTTAGCTCCTTACGGGGATGTTGTTTTGTATACTGATCGCCCGATCACTTCCGCGGAAAAAGTGAATCGGGCAAAGGAAGCCGATATTTTAATTAATAGCCGNGGNATGGTGAATTGGACANCTCCAGTTCTTCGTCAACTNNCTAAGCTTCAAATGATTACCACATGTTCAATAGGNACTGACATGATTGATTTGCAGGTTGCNAAAGAACTTGGCGTTGTTGTCTGTAATCAACCGGGGCGAACNGCNCCTGTTGTGGCTGAGCATGCTTTTGGGTTGATGTTTGCTTTGGCAAAACGAACTGCATTTCATACTGCGGAAACAAAAGCTGGACGGTGGAACCGTATAGATAATATTTTCTTGCGTAACAAAATATTGGGAATCGTGGGTACAGGAAATACGGGATCTGAGATGATTAAACTTGGTCAGGCAATNGGAATGGATGTNATTGCTTGGACCTTCCATCCCTCNCAGGAAAAAGCAGATCGACTTGGTATTCAGTATGTCAGTTTCGAGCAATTGCTCCAGACTGCAGATGTTATCAGTCTTCACGTTAAATTGACCGACGAGAGCAGACATTTAATCGACAAACAAGAATTGGAGTTGATGAAGCAGGGAGCATTGTTAATAAATTGTGCCCGTGGTGAGGTTGTTCAAACTGATGCATTGGTTGAGGCACTGGATGCTGGACGTCTTAGCGGTGCAGGCATTGATGTTTATGACCAAGAACCGCCGCCCTCTGATTATCCTCTTTTGACTTGCAAGCAGGTTATTCTGACCCCGCATTGTGCGGACATGACACCTGAAGGAGTAGATCTACTCAATCAAGGTGCTGTCAATAACATTATTGCGTATTTAGAAGGCCATCCGGAAAATATTGTTTCGTGATTTTTTAGCGAAAACAATATGGGATTCATAGACTCCTATTTCTTTTCAATTCCTGAACGGAAATTGTTCGTTGGTTGCCTTGTTTTTCTTATCAATACTATATCTATGTTGGTAAGACATAGCATAGCTAAATTTGCAACGATTTACATCTCCTCATTCGAGATTGATGTCAAGATTCTGAAACATCTGTTATCTAGTTCCATTTCAACAATTCAGTTTAAGTAGTTATTTAAGCATTTGTTTGAAAAACGATATTAGGAAGTGTCCTGTTCATGAAGGATAAATTTTCGTGATATCAATATAGCTGGATACAAAATCCCCTATTAAATCTATAGGTATGTCTTCTCCAAATATATGCTGATTGAATGGAACCTCGCCCAAGATTGGCAGTCCTGTTAATCGCTCGATTTCTATTGGGTTTGTTGCCACCGAAATATCTCTTTGTACATCTTGATCTGTGTTAAGTACGATACCACATATTTCAAGACCAAAAGATTTTGCAAAGGTCACAGTTAACACAGTGTGATTAATTGTTCCTAAATATGATCGCCCAACAATAAGAACNGGAAAATCTATACGTTTGGCTAGGTCTGCAACTGATTTATCTCTCCCAATTGGCACAGCAATTCCCCCAATACCTTCAACAACCAGAAAATTATGNTGCTGAGACAGATGCTCGAAAGCNTTATANACTTTTTGAAGATCAGNTTCTNTGCTCTCGATTTTTGATGCNACAGAAGGGGCTATTGGTAAATCAAAGTAAACCGGGTTAATTAAGTCAATTGGNTCATCCACTTGAGCAGTACGCTTGAGTAACTGGGCATCATTACGGCTACCACTTGCAATCGGTTTCATCACTCCAACATCGATGTTCTTCGCCTTGAGCGCGTATGCAATTCCCGCTGCTATAATCGTCTTACCAACTTCTGTATCAGTACCAGTGATAAAAATACCGTTTTTCATTTTTTACGAACCAGAAGAAGAAAAAATGCGCTCAAGAATGGTAGAAGGGCNAGAGCACGTAAGATATATTCTCGGTCAAAATGATCGGCCAACATACCAATAGGATAATTTAGCAACCCCGCAACTCCCCAGGCTGCTCCCATCATAAAACTGGTTGCCAGATTCTGGTTATTAGGTAAGAGCTGTTGNCCCATAACNATATTTGCCGGAANAGAACTTGACAA
Source organism: Candidatus Poribacteria bacterium (assembly GCA_002697225.1). Next base: position 52,853 of record NZUQ01000049.1, on the reverse strand, counting down.
AATNAAGTTTCCAAATAAGAGAAACACTATGAAAAGTAGGCCATTACTATTNAGTGAAATGTATAAGATAGGTGCAGCCNTAACNAGAGAAACACAAAGTATGATCCTTCCANNTATTCNTTCAGACACNCGTCCNCCGAATAAGATTCCCATTGAACCTGCAAAGATAAAAGATGCCAGAATTCCTGATCTTTTAATGTCTCCATACCCTATCGAATCAAGTTGCAGNGACAAATAGTTGATTAAGCCAATTGTTGTNACCGTCCTAANCATTGCCACCATATATAGNCCGATTAAAGGAGNAATTTTTNAATGAGAATCATTGTTTAGACCTGATNTCTCNCTTGATTNAGTCGTATCAGCAACTTCAATCGGCTTTGGTTTGAGGAATTTATTGGTAAATAATGTGCTAATCATACCTGGAATCATACAAACNGGCAGATATGTTAAGGNGGTATTNTTTTCAGTAATCGTATCGTCGAGGGCTGTGGACTTCAGCATTATAATAATCAGAAACGGTCCAACNGCCTGCCCTATATTTCCACCTGTAATAAAGATTGATACGTTAGCGCTTTTTCCTCGTCCCGCNAAGTTAGTTGCCTGNGCAGTTGCCTGTGGGTGGAACGAAGCAATTCCTATACCTGAAACTGATANCAACAGCACCACAGCTGAAATNGAAGGTGCAACGCCGAGCAAGCTGATACAAACTGATGGCAATAAAATACCCAATGTTAAAAAGTGAACTGATCTGACGTGATCAGATATCCATCCAAATGCCAACTGACTCAAAGAATTAAAGACAGTCGAAATTGCAATTAAACGGCCAGCAATAGTATTATAAGACAAAGCTTCTACAGAAAAGCGAGCCAGTAATTGAGGAAGGAGATGAGGAAGTATTGTCCCATAGGTATCGACGACACCGTGGACAATACTTAAAAAAAAAGTTTATTTCTAGACGAGAGTTTTTTTGTCGATTTCATATTTCACATTAATTAACAAATGGATCAATATTACGGTAAGAGCAATCTAACAAATCTATTGGATGCATGACAACCATTGGTAGTTTATGCTTCCTTATCCCTGCTTGGATTTGCATAATGCANCCAGGNTTTCCAGTGGCGATAATTTCGGCGTTTGTATCAGTAATGTATTTCATCTTCCGCTCAAGAATCTGCTTTGACATCTCCGGTTGGGTGATATTATAGATACCTGCACTACCACAACACCATTCCGATTCCTGTAATTCAATAAACTCCAATCCCGGAATGGATCGAAGTAAAAACCTAGGTTCGTTTCTAACTTGTTGCCCATGAACCAAATGGCACGGTTCATCATATGTCACACGGCGGTTTATATTGCCCTGTGGAGGGACAAAATCGATGGATCCGAGAAATTTGCTGATATCTATCATCTTTGTACAAAACAGATCGGCTTTTTTACGGTAGTAGGAAGATTGGTGTTGCATCAAAACGTCATATTCCTTTAGGGTTGCACCGCATCCCGCCGAATTAATTACGATCGCATCAAGTTTCTCTAGATCAAAAGCTTGAATATTTTGCATGGCAAGTTCAACTGCGGTTTCGTAATCGCCATTATGGACGTGGAGCGCACCACAGCACGTTTGTCGAGGCGGAATGAAAACATCAAACCGTTTTCATTTAGCACCCGAACTGTTGCCAAATTTGTGTCGACAAAAATCTGGTTCATAACGCAACCGGGAATGAAGCCACCCGATGTTGTGTTTCTCCTTTTGTCGGCATGAATTCCCGGATTTCTGACTTCATTATCGGGTTAGGGAGACTAGGAAGCATCGATTCCATCTCACCCAATCTACCCATCAATTGCAGAATCCCAGTTTTTTGGTATAGCCTCAAGGTAAACAGAAGGTTCAGATTCTCCTTGCTGGGCAAAAGTTTTCTGAATACTAAATCGCGTAAAATTTGCTGGTACCAAGGACGATCCGTATTCATCTCATATATAGCTCGTGTGGCTTCAATAATTTAACCAAAATGAACACCAGACGGACATGCTGTTTCACAGGCTCGGCAATCTAAGCAACGGTAAATGTATTTTGCGAATTCCTTGCCAATTGGAACAGGGTTTTCTTCCTCAATCACACCATTGGCCAGATAGATCCGTCCTCTAGGTGAATCCGTTTCGAGTCCAAGTTTGCTGTACGTCGGACAAGTTGGCAAGCAAAGCCCACAATGGGTGCAAGCATCAAGTTTCTCTTGCCTTAGTAACTCTACGCCAGCAATTGGAAACGCCTGCGCCATCATTCCTAACTAATCTCCATTCGAGAAAAACGTCAAATAAGGTTTGTTTTCTGATAATCTCATCAATAGAAGAGCAAACTCACGCAGATGATAATCTCCCCACATTGAAGATTCACCGCATGGAATCTTATAGTCTTTAGGACAGTAATCCCAACCATTAGGATGATGATAAATCGAGTGTAGAAGCAATCCTTGGTGATTTTCAGGTTCAGAAAGGTAAGGTGGTTCAAGTAATGTATCAGCGATTGTGAGTCCAGCTTGATAGTATGCAACACCGAGCTCTATTTCATTATGATCCTGTAAGTATTTTCCCAGTCTCACCAATCCCTGTCCAGTGATGGCAGCTGCAGAACTATCGATTGGTTCATAGTNGTTAAACGGATCGGACGATTGGTCTAGATAATCACCAAGTTGCGATAAGCCAGGGGCACCAGTATCCCAATACGGTATCCCNTCAATTGGNGTNTTTTTAATATAAAANTCTGCTGTTGCTTTCGCCGCTCGNATCATGTGGGATGAAACTTTCAATCTGTCACCGAATGGCNGAAGGTCCTTATCGCTTAGCGTATCGAAAAATTCAAGTTGTTCCGCATAACCAGTGATCACCCATGCTAGTCCTCGTGTCCAGGTGGTAAATGGTGAATACCCTTGTTGTGTGGAAGGGCACCGATAGTTGCCATCGTTGATATTGAAAATAGACTCGTGTACGACGCGACCTCGGACATCGTAGCGATCACGTTCTTCACCATAATACACGTTGTATTTTGCATTGGTTTCGGAATGGTGAATAAGGCGCTNTAACAGGGAAATTTCACGATCGCNTTCCCCCATAAGAACATGACCAAGTTGATGACCAATGCCCAGTACGCGTAGCGACCGCATTGTGTCAGAAAAGAGCGAATGCGGTCCATTNAAGGAGTAGATGTAACCTTTTCCATTGTNTATACTGGTCCAGCGGCTTGCTTGTACAGCCGCTGATGCTTTTAATGCCATTTCGCAAAAATGTATTTCCCAATCATTACGTTCAATCAGCCGTTCAAGAATCAATCTTCTCAGGTTACCGTAAGTTGAGATGTTGTTGAAACCGTGATCGTGCACACCGATATGCGAGACATGGGTAGCCATTTTTTCGATGATGTTCTTTCTAGCAATGTCAAGGAATTGACTATTACCAGTGGCGTCAAATTGTAAAAGTGCCGATCCAAATTGAAAACCTTGTGTCCATTCAGTCCAACCACGTGTTGTATATTTACCTTTAGTTGTAAAGACAGGTGTTCCTTGTTTTGAATCCCAAGTTTCTTCTATAGCGAGGATCTTCTGCCCAGAAAGTTGAAACAGACGATTCAACTTAGGTTTAAGTTGCTCAAGCGTTAAGATGTTATTGATTTCCATCAACCTGTGTCCCAAGTTTGGTATAATATNCTCAAAATGGAGTTGTTATCAAAAATCTAGCGTTTTCACAATTTCGTTACAAACGATTTTAATAAGAAAATTGGTATCGCTCTGGATTTTATGGCGGTCTGATTTATCCACTAAATTCTGAACTGCTTCCTCATCGCTGTCAAAGATATCATTAAGTGTCCAGATAGTGGTTGGAACAGCTTCTGCTATTGAAACCATCCTTAAGTTTATCCCGATTTTCGGTTTTTGTTTGAATATAAGGTATTTNCTGCCCCCATTAACAAAGTNGGTGATTTTTCCTAGCAGGATTACGTCNGCTTTTAAGTCACTTCCGATTTTTTTGACAATGGAATCACTGAGACCGGATCCTTCTAATCCTTCGGCTTCAACTAGGGCAGAAACTTTGTAGGAGTCAACCATTGAAAAACGATCAAGTCGCAGTATCTGGACAGCCAGTTCATGCATTATTGCATCGGCTATATTCTGACCGGCTCCGTCGTTCATGAGCGGCATGATGGCGATTGTTCTAATCAGTTCAGGCTGAAAATAGTTCGACTGACCAACATTTATTTCTTTTGGCTGAATTGGTTTACCACAACTGACGATACCTAGTATCATTAGTACCCAAAACAACAAAACTATATCGATCTGTTTATTCCAGAACTTCATTACGTTTAACAGGACACAAAACAAATTTATGAATAATCAAGAAGGACAACGATTCTTAAATCCATCGATTTTGGCAAATATTGGCAGCTTAGAATTAGTGGCAAAATTTGTGGTTGAAGGTTTTATCTCAGGTCTTCACAAAAGCCCTTATCACGGATTCAGCGTCGAATTTTCTCAATATCGACAATATATACCTGGCGATGATCCTAAATACATCGATTGGAAGATCTACGGGCGCACGGATCGATACTACATAAAACAGTTTGAAGAAGAGACAAATCTTAATTGCCATATTTTACTCGATACCAGCGAGTCAATGACATACGGATCGGGTGATCTAACCAAGTTAGAATATGCGTCCTTTTTGATTGCTTCACTAGCGTACTTCATGATCAAACAGCGTGATGCTGTTGGCTTTACTCATTTTGATGAGACGATCCAAGGGTATCTACCTGCCCGTAGCACACCGACGCACCTCCACTCAATTTTGCTGATGCTTGAAGAAGTTAAAACAAATAAGTTGACTCGATTGTCACAACCGCTCCACCGTATTGCGGAACGACTGACAAAACGCGGCTTGGTCATATTAATATCGGATTTGTATGATGAAAACCCGGATCAGGTTCTCAAAGCGCTGGAACACTTCCGTTATGGAGGACATGAGGTCATCCTATTTCACATTTTAGATCATCAGGAATTAGCATTTGAATTTAGTCAAGTTTCCCGTTTTGTTGATTCAGAGACCGATGAGGAAATAGTGACAACACCGCCTGTTATTCGTGAAAATTACCAGGAATCGCTACAAAACTTTATCAATCATTATAGATCAGCCACTGGAAAATCCGATATCGATTATAACATGATCGACACTTCAACTCCACTTGATTTCGCTCTGATATCCTATTTAGCCAAACGGGAAGGACTGATGTGATGCAGTTTCTAACTCCCTTTTTTATTTTTGCTGGTGTTTTGGGGGCAGCGGTACCACTTATTCTTCACTTACTTAACCGAGAGCGGGCGAAACGAATTGTATTTAGCACTATTCGTTTCATCAAAATGTCGAGTCAAGTTAATATCCAGAGGCATAAGTTCAAGAAATTGATACTTTTGATTATACGAATGCTTATCCTAAGCCTACTTGGATTCGCGTTTGCAAGGCCATTTTTTGTTAATCAACTGGCTATAACCGCAAACACAGGAGGACATCGTCACGTTGTTTTGATCCTTGATAACTCATTTAGCATGAGTTATCGTAATTCACTCGATCGGGGTAAAAAATTAGCCGTTGCAATTGTTGACAAACTTAAGCCGAGAGACAAAGCGACTTTAATAAAAGTATCCGACGTTACCCAAATAGCCAAACCACTAGATACAGAACATGATTTGCTACGAATGGCAATTGATTCCGTCAGTTTAACCAATCATACTACTGATTTCTTGGATGCGATTCAATTTGCTGATGAGTTGCTTCGAGAAGTGGAAATTGGGCAAAAAGAAATTGTGATGATTAGCGATCTGCAAAACTTGGGGTGGGAACGTTTTATTGAAACAGATCAATTAGGTCCGAATGTGACTATTAGGTTTATTGATTTACATCCTGAAGATGCTCATAATTTGGCAATTTCAGACATTAAGGTTCCACCAATTGTGTTGATGGACCAGCGTCGGCTTGAAGTTGTCGTTCGTGTTGCCAATTTCAGTAATCATGATTTTGAGAAGATACCGCTAAACCTCTTCATCAACCAGAAACTAATAGAAACCAAGCTTATTGACATGCCAACTCACGATATTACAGATGTATGGTTCCAAGTTCCTCTTGAAGGTCAAACTAAACAGGTTGGTTATGCTGAACTACCAGATGATCCGGTTATGATTGATAATCGACGCTATTTTCAATTTGAAGGTCGCCAAACAATTGATGTTTACTGTCTAAATGGTGAGCCCAACCGCGATTCATACAATAACGAAATATTTTATTTGCAGAAGGCAATTCGGGCGCTTCAAAAGATAGTCCCTATGCGTTTCAAAAGTATAAATCAATTTTTTTCTCCTAATCAGATTCCAGATGCCGATCTCATCATTCTTGCAAACGTTGGCCCCCTAACAGAGAACATGACAAAGGATTTGAAATCTTTTGTCAAATCAGGTGGGGCGATTTTTATCACAGGTGGGGATCAACTGGACTTGGATAATTACAATCTGATGCTTGGAACGGGTAGCGAGCCGCTTCTTCCTTGCCNTTTGGTTGCTTTCGTGGGGGACGCAGCTGACCATGCTCAGTCTCGTGTTATTACCAATCTCAACTACAACCATCCAATATTCCAACCTTTTAAAAATCCGAACCATGGAGATTTTAGCACCATCCGATTTTACCGTTATATTCAAGCTATTCCGAATGATGGGGCAAGAGTTCTAGCAAGTTTTGATGATCAAAACCCAACTCTCATTGAAAAGGAGTATGGTCGAGGACGTGTCCTCTATTTTACATCATCGATTGATCGCGAATGGACTGATATGCCAATCCANGCCGTTTACCTGCCATTCCTGCACGAGGCAATCAAGCATCTGGCACTAAATCAATCAACTCAAACTATAAACTATTTGATTGGTGACGCTATAGAACTCAATAATTACAACNTGCCAGTNGATACGGAAGTAGCCGTTTTTNATCCNCAAGGGGATGAAACCCGACTAAAAATTAGTGAGCTTGGTTCCGCTCTATATAGCGATACAGAATTAACCGGTATTTACTCAGTACACACCTCAGGTGCAGAAAATCGCAAATTTTGTGTCAATCCCGACCCGCGAGAGTCCGACCTAACGTCAAAGAACACTGAGGAATTAACATCAATGCTCACCAATCCAGATCAGCAACCAACAGAAATATCAAAGGAAATGGTCATCACATATCAAGAAAATACGGAGAAGGACCAGAGTCTATGGTGGTATGCGATGCTCGCTCTCTTATCTCTGACAATTGGTGAAATGTTCTTGGCGAATCGAGTCTAATTTGCTGATGCNGCNACTTTAAAATTTAGAGAAAGGCAAATANTGTCTGGCCATTTTACTCAAATCAGTGATCATTTGTTTGTCCATCATAGTTGTGTGAATGTCGGAATTATACGGAATGGNAACNTNGCAATGCTNATNGATTGTGGAGACGAAAGTNTCCGAANAACACTCAATAAGCTGGANATAACCAAGATTGTGACGGTATTGTTCACACATCACCATCGCGATAATGTGGCTGGTATTACTGATGTCGCTGATGCAGGAACCGAAATTGGGGTGCCAGAATCGGAGCGCCAGTATTTTGAGGATGTTGAAGATTTCTGGTCAGATCCCAAGCATCGCTGGCATCTTTATAATTATCGTCCACATAATCTAATGTTGGCCAAATCACTTAAAGTAGCTAAGACATATAAAAATGGAAATCATATAATTTTTGGAAATGCGAAGATTACCGTGAAAGAAACTCCGGGACATACGGACGCAAGTGTATCTTACCTAATTGAAGTTGATGGCAACCGTGTCGTTTTCTCAGGAGATTTAATTTACGATGAAGGTCAGATATGGGATTTATATTCTCTGCAAAAGGGAGATTGGGGAACTGATTATCATGGGTTTCTGGGTGACCGGAAACGTCTTGCCACTAGTTTGGATCTGCTTAAGGGCGAAAGCCCAAGTTTGCTGGTACCCACACATGGAAATATCATTTCTGATCCATTCCTGGCAATCGATACTTTAATGAAACGCATTGATTTGTGTTATGATCGGTATCTTGCTATTTCTGCGCTACGTCACTATGCACCTGACTTCTTTCCATATTATGNAGACAAAGACGGTCATATGCCGATTCGTTCAGGAAAGAAGATCCCCTCTTTTCTAAGGCACTTCGGCACCACGTGGATCATTATTTCAGAGAATCATCAAGCGTTTGTGATGGATTGTGGTAGTACACAGGTAATCCGTGAGATCGAGAAACTGCAGGAGCTAGGTGAAATCTCGGAAATAACCGAACTTTGGGTGACACATTATCATGATGATCATGTCGATGCAATTCCAGATTTCCAGAATAGATTTTCGTGTTACACCAGAACAGATTCAATAGTCGCTCAGGTTATCGAAAATCCAGAAGCTTATCGGATTCCTTGCATCTCACCAGCTGTTGTTAATGTTAATCATCGAACTAAAGATAGGGAATCGTGGGAGTGGAACGAATTTAAAATGACAGCCTTCCATTTCCCAGGACAAACTTATTACCACGGTGGTTTGCTTGTGGAAGGACAGGATCTTAAGTTGTTTTTCTCTGGTGATTCATTTACTATGGCCGGGATTGATGACTACTGTTCCGGAAACCGAAATTGGCTTGGAAATAACACTGGCTTTGATCGGTGTCTTCGTCTTATAGACGAATTGAAACCTTCACATATTTTTAATTGCCATGTTAATTGTGCTTTTGATTTTACCGACCAACAAATAGAGTTTATGTTGACTAACCTTTCTGAAAGAGAACTACTATACCAGAAATTATTCCCTTGGGATCATCCCAACTATGGCATGGATGAACACTGGGTATCCTGTTATCCTTACGAACAAAGAGTTTCATCCGGAGAAAGAGTAGAGCTCAAGGTGAAGTTTACCAACCACTCAAACGCGCCGCGAATAGCGACCTGTCAACCCTCTCTGCCCAAATTGTGGCAAACAATCGTTACTAGTCGGTCGATAGAAATCCAACCTAATACAACCGATGAAATATGCTTTTTCATAGACATTCCGAAAGATATCCAAAAAAACAAACGAATTGTCATTCCAGTTGACATGTCCTACAATGGCAGGCCGCTTGGTCAATTTCGCGAAGCAATCTTCGTTACTTAGATCAATGATTAACAGTAATACTATTCTAGTCAAAGGTGATGTGCCGGTACCGGTTGAGGATGAGATCCTGCAACGAATCAGACAGAGAAGTAGAAATATATGTCAGCTAATTGTTCCCACCCAAGAAGCTGCACAGAAGCTGCACCGTTATCTCCTGAGCCATGCGCCAAACAGCGTAGCAACAAGTTACCGTATTAGTACATTTGAGAATTTCGTTCGACATGTTTACCGATCTACGCAAAGTAAACGAAAGTTGATTTCACCTGAGTTGCAAAATCTGTTCTTCTCCCGCATTCTCCAACGAAATCCGATCACCCTCTTCCAATCAAGGTGGGACCGGCTTGGTATCATGCCGCCAACCGGTACCATCTCACACCTGTCTAAAGCAATTGCAAAGCTCAAAAGAAACGCGGTTTTGCCGGAGACACTGAAGGCTAATGTGAAAACGGGAGATGGTTTAAGTAGCATCATTGCTATATATGAAGCGTACCAAGATCAGTTGAGAGAAGTGTATATAGATCAGCCAAGCATGTATACTGCTGTTTCAGATGTTTTCTCCCAAATAAACAGTGAATCTGTACAAAAACAGTTGAAACCATATTTTCAAGGCGTTGACTTGGTTGTGCTGATAGGATTCGAGACATTTTTCCCTATTTATCTTAAAACATTAATCAGTCTTAGTAATTTGCCTGGAATATCGGTTGCAATTTTGTTAGATATTTTTCCTGAGAATGAAGAGCTCTTTGGNCATGTTAAAAAAAGCTGTAAGCAACTTCTCTCCGCGGGGTTNGNTGAAAAGTCATATCCAATCCTAGATCAGAAGACTCNATTTGNATTGTATCTGTTTAATAATTGTAAAGTGATCAAGCGCAATTTGACTCATCGAATCACATTTATCTCAGCCAAGGATCGAATTAATGAAGTAGAGCTCATGGCAAAAGAAATTAAGCGTCTGAGGTTAGCTCAGCCGGAGTTGCAACTTGATCAAGTATGTATCACATTCTATCAACTACCGATTTATGCTCCCCTTATTCGCGAAATATTTCCGATTTATGGGATTCCTTTCGCCCTTGAATTTTCTGCAGGGCTTGCAAGTTCACCTATTGTCGTCAATATCATCAATTTGCTTGAGAATCAGAAAGTTGAGTCCATTACGCCTGAAGAATTTCGCGAATTTCTTAACACTCTCATACAAGAGAATAATATTACTCAGAATCTAATCCAGAATACCTTGGAGCAAAATCAGAACGCAATCCTTGAGGAGGAAACAGTTGCATACCAACATTTAGTTCGCCTAATAGATGAGCTAACTGAATTTTCTCTTGATGCTGAAAACTCAGACTGTCGCCATCCTATCAGCCACTATATTAATTCACTCCGATTAATGATATCTCAATCTACGTATTCACTGAAGAAAACAGTCAAGGGAGGCGTACAAGTCCTACCAATTTTTCGAACCAAAATGCTTGATTTCGATGTTGTCTTTTTAGGAGGCTTGGTAGATGGAGAATTCCCTGAGACCTTTCGTCCAGATCCGTTTTTACCTCCACAATACGCCGGAACTGAATATGACCGTCTGCGAGAAGACCGGCTTCTGTTTTATCAGACACTAAAGATGTTTCGCCATCACTTGTACCTGACATCTCCACAACATGATGGTCAGTTGGAACTCGTTCGATCTTCCTTTATAGATGAATTGCAGCGTATAGTAGAGGTTAACATTCCAAAAGATTTTGAAAGCGATGTCATTTATAACAAAGAACAACTGGTTAAATATATCGGGCAAAAAATCTATAGCGGCTGCGAAATTGCTATAGATTCCTTTCCAATTCCTGCCGAAGAAATCAAACAGATAACACATCATGTCAACGTTGAGATGAGTCGCAGTTGCTCTCATACAAAGCCGGAGTACGAAGGTTCAATTATTCCTAGTTTATTGGTACCTGAGGGCCAGTTAGAATTGGCGCAGAGCAGACAGAAATTATATTCAATTACACAATTGGAAATGTATGGTAAATGTCCATTCCAGTATTTTACTACTAATGTACTTAGATTACGTCAACCGGAAGATGAGGGCGAACAGTTTCCTAGCTTGGAAAAAGGAGATTTGCTTCATCGTATTCTTTACGAGTATTTTGATCAACGTCGAGATCGACATCCAATTTCAAATTGTGATGACCGGGAATTTGCTACAGAATTAGAAGATTTACTAACTATTGCAAAAAAACATTTAAATAAATTACCGTATTCTGACTTGTTTTGGGAGATTGAAAAAGAAAGAATTCTGGGAAACGAAGCTCGAGAAGGGNTTTTGCCGAGATTCTTAACTCAAGAACGGAATCGCCATTTAGATGTCAAGCCGAAGTTTTTTGAAGTTGCCTTTGGTCAGATTGGAAGAGGTCGAGATTTTGCGGATCGTGAACTGGTAAGCTCAGAATCTATTCAAATTGGTGATGTCAATATATTTGGAAAAATAGACCGTATTGAACTAGGAGAAGATATTTTTGTGATTGGTGATTATAAAACAGGCAAACAAATCCCCCGGGTTATAGATATTGTTGAAGGCCGAAGTCTGCAACTTCCCATTTATCTTGCTGTTACGAAAGTGTTACTAGAAAAAAAAGGATTCAAAAACTACAAAGGTGTAGCAGGTGTCTACTACATTTTAGACGAAGATGGGAAAACACAGCTTGGATGTGGGGATCAGGCGTTTCGGGATATCGCCTTCGATTTGCCAAGAGTAACGGATCAACTCATTCCTAACCGCCAATACCGAGACATCCATAATCTGGATGATCTCGTCGGCATATCGACCAATTATGTTACTTCCTATGTACAGGAAATCGCGAGCGGAAAATTCCCAACAACACATCATGAGAAAAAAGATTTCTGCCGGCATTGCTCCTTTAAACAGGTTTGCCGGATTGGTGCAATTGAGGAGTAAAGGATCTTCGCCGATATGAGATCGGTTTTTTTGTGCTGGAATTAAGTAGATTCTGAGTCTGCCGAACGGCTAGATTCAACTTGGATCCGATGAATCCTTCGATTGTCTGCTTCAAGGATTGTAAATGTCAAATTGTGCGAGGAAAAGTTCGTTTCGATTGCAGGTACCTCACCCAAGTGATTTACAACGAATCCTCCAACTGTATCTACATTTCCAGCTTCAAGCTCAATACCGAACTGGGTATTAAAGTCATCAATTCCCATACGTGCGTCGACAGAAAAAAGGTGGTTGCCAATTTGCGTGCATTCCATCTGTTCGTCTAGATCGTACTCATCCTGAATTTCGCCAACGATTTCTTCGATTATGTCTTCTAGAGTAACCATCCCAGCTGTTCCTCCATATTCATCGACCACAATTGCAATATGTTGCCTATTAGCTTGTAAGTCTTGAAACAGGTCCCAAATCTTTTTAGTTTCTGGCGCAAAGAATGGCGGATGGTTGGCAATAAGCGATTTAATGTCAATGGGCTGATCATCAGCTAGATAATCTAAGATTCCTTTGACGGGNAAGACACCTATGATATGATCAATGCGTTCTTCATAAATAGGGATTCTTGAATGCCGTGACTCGATTGCTATCTGTAGAATTTCTTCCTGTTCTGAAGACACTTCCAAACATACCATATCAGTCCGCGCAATCATGATTTCTCGAGTTACTTTGTCAGGAAGGTCAAGGATACGAGAGATCATCTCTCGCTCATCCGGTTCAAGGATTTCATTACTTTCCCCTACATTTTCAATTGCCTGCAATACTTCTGATGACACAAACTGATTGTCATTATCNACAATACCNCCAATGGCGCGCGTTCCAANATATCCTAGGAATGACAAAATAACGGTGANGGGAAAGAAAATGATNTAAATAACACGGAGGATCAGAAGAATTTGTGTAGTTGATTTNCTTACACTGCCGCGAGCATAATTCCTTGGAATTAACTCCGTAAACAGAATGATCACCAAACCACTAGCCATCAAACTGATGCTACAAGTTTTCCAAGAATCGAAACCAATCAACAATATGAAGACGGAAACAATACCCAGAATGGACAAACATTTCAAAATGACTATTGTTGCAATATACTGTCTCGGTTTTTGTAGGAGGGAGCGNAGAGAATGGTATGCTCGTCCNCCNGCTTCGGCAACTTCCAATATATCATTTTTCGTCAAGCGATTCAGCGTTGTATCAACTACGGAAGAAAAAAAAGCAACAATTGATAAAAGAATTAACGATACAACCTGATAGATTTTCAGGATACTACTTGGATCGTCCAAGTTGGGANTCACACTCCTTCATGNNGGGTTAGTGAATTGTTTCTAAACCTATTTNTNATTTGTTANACGTATGATTAAGTTGGTATCGTGCATAAAATTCTTTNNTGTATCTCAAACATAATTTCTTCTTCGTCCTGAGTTTGGTGATGATAACCCAGNAGGTGGAGTACACCNTGAACCGTTANCCGAGCTAATTCTGCATCAAGNGTGTAATCATTTTCATCCGCTTGGCGTTTGGCTGTGGCTAGGGAGATAANCACATCGCCAAGCAATTCTGAATGGAGTTNTCCATCAATGCCTTCGCGCATAGCAAAAGCCAAAACGTCAGTTGGCTTATCAGTTTGACGATAGTCAGAATTGAGCTTTTGAATCTGTGAATCATCTGTCAGCATAACGCTAATTTCGCACGCCTGAGCGTNTTGGTCTAACAAAGTGGCTTCGGCAGCAAATCGTACAGCAGATTCATCCACAAGACATTCTAGCGATTCATTCCTAATATGAATCATGTTATCCCATGTGAGTCGTAAGCTTCTATAATTCGCTGCACCAATTCGTGACGAACAACATCTTCCGTAGAAAAGTAAACAAATTCAACTCCTTCAACACCTTTAAGCACATTTTGCGCATCGATAAGCCCTGAAACGCGGCTAGACGGTAAATCGGTTTGCGTAATATCACCGGTTACNACTGCCCTTGAACTGAATCCAAGTCGTGTAAGAAACATTTTCATCTGCTCAATTGTGGAATTTTGAGCTTCATCAAACACAATGAACGAGTCATTAAGCGTCCGTCCTCGCATAAAGGCTATTGGTGCAACTTCAATGACATTTTGTTCAATATACCGATCAAGCGTTTCATTCGGTATCATATCGTACAAAGCATCAAATATAGGACGAAGATATGGGTCTATTTTGTCAGCAATATCGCCGGGCAGAAACCCTAGTTTCTCACCAGCCTCCACTGCTGGACGAGTCAGGATAATTCGACTAACTTTCCCACTTTTGAAGGCCGATATTGCCATTGCCATGGCCAAGTAGGTTTTTCCTGTCCCAGCTGGCCCAATCCCAAAAACTAAATCGTGGTTTTTAATTGCTTCCGTATATTTGTATTGTCCGGGTGTTCGGGGGCGAACAGCCCCACGTTTGGAAAATACAGGAATTGATTCACCCATAACTTTTGGGGAAACCGCCTCCAATTTACTTTGAGAATTGCGAATAGCCAATCTTATATCATCTTCTTCTAGTATCCGACCTCCTCGAATTAAATGCAGAAGGAATTCAAATGTTCGACCGGCTTGGTGTATTTCATCGAAATTCTTTCCCTTAATTTCCAAGCCTTCGCTTTTTAGTAGAACCTCAACTGAGAGTTTATGTTCAATGATTTTTAGAAAGCCATCTGCGTTTCCAAACAACAACTGTGCTTCAATGTTACTTTGAATCGGTACCTTCAAAATTTCTTGGTTTGACAATACAGTGCTATCCTACTTTCATCTTTGCTAGGCTTTCCTAACCCAATATACGATCATATACCCAATCATATTTTATACAAGCGCTTGAGTAAATGCAAACGCAAAATTTTCTACTCATGTAGGCCTTTGATTCACTGATCCACCCGAAAGATATAAAAGTGGTCGTAACAATTTTATATCTTTACCAAAATTAGACTTAAACTGTATCCAAATTCCGTCGTTATACAGGATGCTAACCTGTCCTTGTAGCCTTTTGCGAAATTTGNANTNAATCGCAAGCAAATTATGTTTCGTTGAACTTTGACACCAGTCTTGCTACATGCTATGATTTTTCCCATGCAACCACTATCTTGAGCAGCACTATTCCTCCACTTAATGCTCATGATTTGCGTTGGGACAATTTACTTGCTTGGTATTGGTACAATTAAAACCTGATGGTTATTGATGGAACTTGNATGATGNCAAGTGACTGCTGTGTGGTCGCGGCAGTCTTTCTGATTTTCTCCNCNTATNTTGTCANTGACCTGATGCTTTTGGTAGAATCGACAACAATATTTAACNANAGTGAATTAAAANCATCCTGCTAGCATGNTNGTTGTCTCTGGCTCNGTTCCAATGATAGAATTGAGTGAAACGCTACTGAAATAGACAACCATTTGACTCNGTGTTAATNCTAGGNNAGNTCACATATATTAAANGNAATTGGGTTATCTGGATCTGAGAAATNTTAANAGGTTAAGATTGANAAAGAACCAACCACCTATTATTACACTTACAACTGACTTTGGTCTTACTGACATATATGTTGGTGAAATGAAAGGTGTGATTTTTCAGATTAATCCTCAAGNTCAGATTGTGGATATCACTCACAGTATNCCCCCCCAAAATCTCTTCTCAGCAGCTTTTCAAATTAACAACGTATATCAATATTTTCCAGCTGGATCCATTCATATTATTGTTGTTGATCCTGGTGTTGGAAGTCAGCGGAGATCAATAGTGTGTCAGACAGAAAAGGCAACATTCGTTTGTCCTGATAATGGGATTTGCACCAAAATCTTTGAACAGGAAGAATTGATCAGAGCCATTGAGATTACCAACCTTAATTTTTGTCTTCCTCAAGTGAGCNGTACATTTCACGGCCGAGATGTTTTTGCACCGGTAGCTGCCTATATTTCTTGTGGCGTCTCATTGACNGATCTCGGGNCAGAAATCTCAAATATTACCATGCTTTCCATACCNCAGCCGAAAATTACCGANGACGGAATAATNGGTGAAGTTATCTGGATTGATCACTTTGGAAACGCCATAACTAATGTTTCAATGNANTCATTTAAATCAACATTTTTCAACGCTAAGTTTGCAATTCAGATAGCTGGAATGGAAATAGATCGTCTTAGCAGCTTTTATAATGAGTCTGATGTTGGTTCGACTCTGGCATTAGTTAACAGTTCTGGTAATATTGAGATTGCTGTCAATCAAGGTTCTGCATCATCAATTCTGAACATCAAAGTAGGAGAGAAAATCCTTTTTCTGAAAATACTACCTTCCTAAATAATGCGATTTCAGAGAGGAATCTGAATCAAAGATGCCAGAATGGGCCGAAGTTCGAATGACCGCTGATTTTATCAATATAGTTGCCGCAGGTAAACTTGTCACAGACATCAAATTTTCTCCATACGTCAAATTAAAGAATTTAGAACGACAGACGTTACCTTATTCAATCTCGGCTAAGTCACGTGGCAAGGAATTAGGACTAATTTTCCGATTTGGAAACTGGAAGTGTCAATACACTATAACCCTAGGCATGAGTGGTAAATTCATATTAGTATGCGATGAAGGTGATTTGCCAAAACATAGCCATGTTCGATTTGTTTTTTCAGACCGAACCGAACTTGTTTTTGTAGATGTTCGTAGATTCGGTAAAGGTGATTACCGAGGTTGGGCACCTCACCGAGGCCCTGATCCATACGATGAATTTGAGGTTTTCAAGAACAACATCTACATCAACATGCAGAAAAAGATATTATCAAAACCTATCTCAGAAATATTGATGAATCAAAACTATTTTAATGGGGTTGGAAATTATTTGAGGGCCGAAATTTGTGGAAAGTTTGATTGTAATCCATTCTTGTCTGCACGTGAAATTATCGATGATGAGTTTCTATCTCATACTTCTGAAATTATGCATCAATCTTATTTGTGTTCGGGTGGATCACTCCATCAATGGCAAAATCCTTTTTCCAGCCTAGAAAAAAGTGAAGAATATTATTTGAAGAAAACTCGGTCTCTGCAAGAGTGGCTTGAATTCTACGGAAAGGGAGAAAGTATAGTTGATAGAACTGGCAGAAGGTTCTGGTTTAACAACAAATGGAGGGAGTTTCTAGATAGGCCTCTTACTTAATGAGGAGGCTTGATTTTAAAACAGGGCCAGATATTAAGAATGGTAAAATTGGATTTGCACGGTGTCAAACACGACAAGATACATGACACAGTTGAAGACTTTATTCTTTGTCACGATCCACCATTAGAAATCATCACAGGAAATAGTGGCAAGATGAAACAATTGGTAATAGAGAAACTTTCCGAATACGATTTTCAATACCGTTACAAGGATTGGATGAACCTTGGTTCACTGATCATTTACGAAACTGATGACTGCCAGCGTAGCGAAGGATGAGATCTATCTTTCAACGGGAATGGTACGCGTTGACCGAGCCAATGTGATTCCCAAGCCCCGTGGATCATCTCCAAAGATCCTCCTCCCATCCCAACGAGAAGAAATTGGTGGCAAATCAGGGTCTTCTGGTGCCAGCAAGGAATTAATTATGCGTGCTTGGAGAACTTGGGTGATTTCAGTTGATAGGTGCTGCCCAGTGATTCTATTTTCTTCTGAAAGCTGAACATGTCCCATTGGTAGCTCTCTATCGATGTCATGAATTCACCTCGATGTATAAGTATCACCGTGGCAACACTTCTGCATAATAAAATCCGACCTTGGGTGCAGATAAGTTCTAAGCGATAGGCTTTATCATTAGCCTGCAGTTGAGCCCGAAAATGGCAGTCCGCGTGTAATCCATTTATAAAACCAAAGGAGCAAAGTTCTCTTCCTCCAACCACAAGTCCCGCATCACGATCCCGGGTGCTAATTTCTTGGTTGTATGTGATATTTTCAACTACGGCTTTATCCATTCCAGTATTAAGATGAGCCGAAGCCCAATTCACATCACCAGCAAAGCATCCTACCCAATCGAATAGGTGTGTTCCCATCTCCATCATGACATTTCCGGCAGTTCTTCCTCTTTTGTCATAGGCGTGAATCAAAAAAGCTACTACTGGAAGTAATTGTTTAACATAACTATTGTAGTTGCTAGCCCGTTTCTGATGATTAATCGAGAAACGAATGCCGATTTGTTCACATGCTTCAACCATTTCCACCGGCTCCTCGGAGGCTAAGTGCTATTGGCTTTCATAGAAAATGTGCAGCAGCTTAAAGTAATTGGATGATGCTACGGCGCTTGGGTGGAAATAACGACTAGATCTAGATCCCCAAACTACAACATGTGGTGATAATCAGTATATGTCGCCGGTATGTAGCAACTGTACTAAAAATCTTCTAATACTGACGACCCTAAATCTCATGCCGTTATAACCAATTAGTGCTGCTCTGTATTTGGACATTTCTACCTCCAATTGCCACCTATAACTGTGTAAATTGACCTGATTGAAAAAATAGTATATCATGAGATTGAAAGAAGCCAATATTTGATTATCAATTCTCATTCGGATATCAAAGTTACATCGATTTGCAACAGTTTCTAACCAAAGGCATATGAACGTATGACCAATCATTTGCTATTTCGATGACGAATCCCCTGGTTAATAAGCGAAATTGTTTCAGGTTGCCAAACGCATCCAATTTGTGAGGAACAAGATTTTGACACGAAAGCCAATTTTCTGGTTGATTTTTCTATTACTATCGATTGGCGGCATTTTGTTTGCAGTTCNTTATTTCGGTCAAGCCTTCCCGCTGGTTAATCTAGATCTAAGGATGAACCGTCAGCAAGCGATGGATAAAGCCCGTCAACTGGCTAAAGAAAATGGATGGGGAACCCCCCAATTCCGGCAGGCCGCTTCTTTTCAACTGGACAGTACAACACAACACTATGTTGAGTTGGAAGCTGGTGGCAACGATGCCTTTCGTCAGATGCTAAAAGGAGATTTCTATTCGCCTTACACTTGGGTGGTACGACATTTTCAAGANGGCGAAAAACATGAAGTTCTTCTGAGATTTACGCCAGCCGGTAAATTCTACGGTTTCACTGAACAGTTACCTGAAGATGAACCCGGAGCAGTTCTGACAGCTGAGGCTGCCCTCGCCATGGCCGAAACCGTTGCTACTGATAAGTGGGACATAGATTTAAATGCCTACCAGCAAATAGAGAGCTCGAAAGAAACTCGTCCCGGGGGCCGTGTTGATCATACCTTTGTCTATGAACGTCCAAATCCGAAAATCAATCAAGAAATTAATCAAGGGCATTATCGGCTGACGCTGGTTATCGGAGGAGATCGTTTAACCGCGCTCAATCACAGGGTTAAGATTCCAGAAGAATTCGATCTCCGGTATAAGGAGATGCGTTCCGCCAACGACACTATTGCCTTCGTTGCCAATATAGTCATGGTTTTGATCTATATCCTCGGTGGTTGCGTGATCGGTTCTTTTTTCTTACTTCGGCAAGNCTGGATAATTTGGAAACCAGCTCTTTATTTNGGGATTTTTGTTGCTNCTTTACAGGCATTGGCACAATTGAATCAACTNCCTTTGAGCTGGATGGNCTATGATACNGCNNNANCGGCATCANGNCATNTTCTNCAGCAACTGNTCGGAACCGTTGGTACTTTTATCATCTTCACTGTCTTGATGACACTGTCTTTTATGGGAGCGGAAAGCCTATCCAGAAAGGCATTTCCCCGCCATCTTCAGCTATGGCAGATTTGGTCGCCAGAAGTAGCGTCGTCTACCGCCGTGGTTGGACGAACGATAGGTGGTTATTTGCTCCTCGGCTTGATGCTGGCCTTTGTGGTNGGTTTTTATTTCATCAACAGCCGACTGNTAGGNTGGTGGAGNCCATCGGAAGCACTCTTCAACCCCGANGTTTTAGCCGTTTACTTTCCNTGGCTATCGTCGATTGCCGTTTCCCTGCAAGCNGGTTTNTGGGAGGAATGNCTATTCCGTGCAGTTCCCTTAGCTGGGGCTGCCTTNCTTGGAAAACGGTTCGGTCACCGCCGACTCTGGATTGTGGCCGCCTTTATTTTACAAGCCATCGTCTTTGGGGCTGGACACGCCAATTATCCCGCTCAACCCGCCTATGCCCGTTTGATTGAGTTGATTGTACCGTCTTGCCTCTTTGCCAGTGTTTATTTGGTCTACGGTCTGTTACCAGTAGTGGTGCTTCACTATGTCTATGATGTTGTCTTGATTGCCTTGCCTCTTTTTGTGTCCAACACAGCCGGTATTTGGTTTAACCAAATGATGGTAATCCTACTGGTGCTGATACCAATCTGGATCTTGATTTATGCCCGGTTTCGTATGGGAAGTTGGCATCCGGCACCTGAGGCTGCCTTCAATCGGGCATGGAGTCCTACCAAACCACCNGCCGCTATCGAAACAAACCGACCAGAAATAACAACCGACTCAAACCATTTAGCCGATCAAGCCAACGAGATAAAAACCAGCTCCCGTTGGCTGATACTGGGAGTCGGAGTGATTGGTTTGTTTCTCTGGATTTTTTTTGGTCAGTTCCAAAATCCGATTCCTGCCTTCGAAATCAATGGATCTGAAGCACTGGTCAAAGCCAAAGAAACACTCAAAAGTCAGCAAATCGATTTGGGCCAATCCTGGCAAGCTACACGCCTGAACCAAGGTGGGGTTGGACAAACTGACCGCTTTGTTTGGCAACAAGGTGGAAAAGAGGTACACCAGCAAATGCTAGATAACTACCTAGACCTACCCCGCTGGGTGGTTCGCTATGCCCAATTTGACCCGGAAATCGAACTGACTGAGCGGGCGGAGGAGTATCTGGTTCATCTCAAATACGATGGCACACTAGATAAAATCGTTCATCAACTACCGGAGGNCCGTGATGGCGCAACTCTATCGGAAGAAGAAGCTCGAGAGGTAGCTCACCCTGCGNTGGTGCAACGCTTNCAACTAGATCCAAACCAACTGGAGGAAATTTCGGCAGATCTGCAGAAGCGACCCAACCGTCGAGACTGGACCTTTACTTTCCGNGATCATGCCAACTATTTGATACAGGAGACCGCCGATGGATTGATAGGAGAAGCTCGAATTACAGTTCGGTTAGCCGGTGATGAAGTGGTCGATGCTTACCGCTATGTCCATGTACCTGAAAAATGGAAGAGGTGGGAAAGAGAAAACAATAGTTTATTGGACATGGTAAAAACCAGCTTGGGACTATTGCCAATCTTGGTAACTCTAGCTGGTTTTATCTTGGCTATTGTCAGTTGGAGTCGGGGAAACTTTTCGGTTCCCATTTTCATCAAGTTCTCCATCTTGCTCTCGGTTGTCTTCATTTTTGATTCAGCTAATGGCTGGGCGACGACGAAATACTTTTTCAATACCTCCGAACCGCTCACCAACCAATTCTTATTCGCTCTTGGTCAAAGCCTGATTCAAGGATTATCAGCCAGCTTAGGACTGGCACTAATCGCTGGCTTGCTAAAACGGTGGAGACAGCCTCAAACATCACTTAGTAATCTGCAAGCAGGTCTATTGGGAATTGCGATCGGTCTGGCTGCAGTTGGTTTGACCACCTGTCTAACGAAGCTGAGTCCGAGTTTAGCTCCGTTTTGGCCTGACTTTTCCGGAGTTTCCACCTATTTCCCATTCGTAGCTTCGCCAATCGCCGTCATCTCCAGATATTTTGCAATGACGGTCACGCTGGCCCTAACAATTGTGGGACTAGATTATTTCACCGCTAGCTGGTTACGACGGCGGGTTTTAGGAAGTATAGGTTTGGTTGTGTTGGTGGTGGCAATGATCAGCAGTGGAGTAGATAGTTTCGCCAAACTTGGGTGGGTAGGTGGAGGAACGGCCCTGTTCTGCTTGGCGGCTTACATTCTGGCACTTCGCTTTCACCTCAGTTTGTTGCCCATCATTGTAGGTACCATTCTTAGCTTAGATCAAGTTCAGCCGATCATGTTTGNNCCNTATCCGGGCGCNCGACCCGGCGCAGTTCTANCCTTGNTTGTTTTGATCNTGCTAACTTGTTANANAGTTCAAGGAATAAGGTATCAAGAAAAGGAAATTTCAACTGTTTAGATTGATATTATAAAATA
>NZUQ01000049.1:0-30525 GCA_002697225.1 Candidatus Poribacteria bacterium | reverse complement strand
TGNANANAANAANNNNCTGAAGACAGTAATAGTCNNAATTGACCTNNATTTTACATATACAAGACTAAGGAANCTGGAAGTAAATNTGATACAATCACAACCTGATTTTGGGGTTTTCCCACATAGCGAGATTAGGAAANGATATGGATTTTNAGCTAATCAATCCAAAAGAGCACAAACAATTATTTCTGGACGATCATGTTATCGAATCGATGAAGGGCATTAAGAAATCCCTGCATCAACCACAAAAATGGGGTTCCGTTATTAAATCCGGTTACCAAAGCCGGATCTCTCCGCAATGGAATGCTGAAAAGAAGATTTGGGAGTGGTGGTACATGGGAGAGAACATACATTATACTACATCAACTGATGGAGAACATTGGGAAAAACCGTCTTTAGGACTCTATGAATGGAACGGTTCTAAAGACAATAATATAGTCTGTGATCCTGAAGGTGATGGGCATCAACGACCTTTCCACATTATACGTGACCAATCTGACCCTGACCCCACCCGTCGCTACAAAGGCTTGTTTAGTAGCAGTGATCGATACGCGGGCATTTCCAATGATGGCTTTAACTGGACCATGCTTGATACACCCCCGATACCCAGTCAGGATGAATCCCAGTTCACCTATGATCCATTTACGAAACAATACCTTGCTATGGTTAAACAACCAACAAAATGGGGCCGCTCGGTTTTTCTCTCCACTAGTAAGGATTTCGTGAGTTTCACTGAACCNAAACTGATTTTTTGTTCCGATGAAGTTGATTGGGAAAACTGCAGGCGACGTGTTCGGGAAGTGATTGAAAATCCATCTTACATAACGCCTCCTATCGTTGATGATCAAGATTATATAGCNGAGGTCTATAACATGGCAGTAATGCCATACCAAGGAATTTATATTGGGTTTCCCACCATATTCAATCCTTTTGGAGCAATTCCTCCGCCACGTACAAACTTTACACGTATCAACCAGATAGAACTGTCAGTGTCNCGTGATCTATATAACTGGGAGAGGGTGGCAGATCGTGCCCTATTTATTGGNNTGGAACCGTGGGATAATATTAATTATGGAACCAGTCAGTTGCTTATGTCAGGTCAACCAGTAGTGCGAGAAAATGGAGAGATTTGGATTTACTACAATTCACTTCGTCTACCTGGCAGCATCGAAGACTACAAAACATACAATCGATCCAAAGAATTGTTCAGATTAAATGCTGACCTAAAGGTCTTTAATGACAGTGGCGCACTGTCGCTGGCGAAACTGCGACCTGATGGGTTTGTATCTGTGGATGGTGACGAATCGGGAATCATTGTTACCAAACCATTTCTGATGAAGGGCGAAAATCTCTACATTAACGCAGATGCCAGATGGGGAGAGATCTATACCGAAATTATAGACGCGGCAACCATGAAANCACACCCCGGGTTTTGGGTGCCTGGAGAACATCCTCCTCCCTTTAGAGACGATAGCNTTAANGCCAAAGTCGATTGGAAGTATCCCCACGATTTGGTATTTGAGAAACCCGTACGCCTAAAATTTTACCTGCATCAAGCAAGACTCTATTCATTCTGGCTGGAATAAACAGGAANTNCTCGGATCAANAAAAANCGGCTTATTTCTCTTCNATTGAATCGGNACGTAGAATTTCNANGTTCTNTTTTAATACTTGCGTGCCATAACTCAGGGNGTTGCCGACGTTGAGAAATCGATATCCCCAGCTGATCTTTTCCTGAATGTCAGACAAGTCCATCAGTGTAGTACCAGAAGCAATGCCTGAACCTTCTAACCGACGAGGCACATCACGCATAATCTCTTGAACTTCCTTACAATTAGTTTCCGTAATTTTCCCTACTGAAGCGGAAAGATCTAGTGGACCAACTAGAAGTACATCGATTCCTGGAATTTGCTTTATCGCATCAATGTTCTTATACGCCTGTTGGCTTTCAATTTGAAGAACTAACACAGTTTCCTGATTAGCGGTTTTAATGACATGATGCCAGTCTTCTCCAGCTATACGAGGCCACATAGGGGATACACCACGTTTTCCTTCCGGTGCGTAGCGGGCGTATTGCACAGCTCGTTCAGCTTCTTCCGGTGTGTCGATCTGAGGTACCATCACGGCCACAGCCCCCACATCGTAGGCTTTCTTGATCAAAGCGGGATCGTTCCATGCCACTCTTATCATGGGAGCGATACCTTTTTGACGAGCTAGAATTGGGATGACATCCAACACTTCGGTGGAAAAAGGAGTATGCTCAGTATCAATCCAGAGAAAATCCGGTTGGGCCTCAGAAATTACACCAAGGACAANTGGCGACGGAACTGGTAATGAGGACCCCAGCACAACTTGGCCACTATNAAGTTTNTGCTTGAGAGGATTAGGGTACATTGCTTTCTCCTGAAAATCAGACACCGTTTAGCTATGGAGCATAATTTCTTTATTATAGCATGCTTAGATAAATGGATCGGAAATTCAAACATTACAGCAAACTAGATCAAAACATTGTAACAAAAAATGCGTGTCTATTGATTTTATTATTTTTAGGTGGAAGCGAAGTATACATGCAGATACATACTGTGTGGGAAAACGAAAACGTGGACGAAAAACCAGACAATTGAGCAGACTCTAGCTGGATTAACCAATCTAGGGAATCTTTGAGCAAGGTAATAACCAAGTATCATCATCAGCGGATCTGTAACTAAGCGGTTTGCCCAAAACTCAACTCCTTGAAACCAATTCGAAACTACATTCCCCACCAGCCCAGTTTCCAAGTAATGTTCAATTGTTTCCCAAAAGTAGGCCAAAAATAGAATACTGATAAGGTTGACATAGTTTTTTTGCACATTGCTAAGATTAAGCCCAAAGTACTTGTTGGAAATACGGCGATTGGTTTCTAAAACAATTTTTCCGACCGAAAGCCCGCATAGTATATGTTCAATCGACCAAGCATCGAAAATTGCATTAGTTTTCAGACCCCACAGAGTATTGGTCATAGGTNTAATCTGTAGATTGCAGGATNAATTANGGTATTTCGAAATAAAAGTTGGTGTAGAATATGAATATACGTAATGTTTCCATTGAACGGACTATTTCCACCATAACAGTAAATAGATTTATTTTAAAGCTCTTTATGTGGAGGNGCTTGTTCCAAATTAGTACGTTTTTCCACGCAGTGACTGAGGGATCACCCTTAATCTGTATGCTATAATAGTACAAAAATNATTGGTCTAATCGCTTTCACCCAGAAGAATCCGCTATAGACTTCAATGAGTCAGAATATGAAACAAAAACATTTTATCGATATGCACAAAGGTGCAACCGCTCCNGTAATACTTTTTTTGATATATTTTTACAATCAATGGGAAAACCAGACGGCTTGGNTCTATCTAGCGCTTCACGGGACATATGGGATACTCTGGGTGCTAAAAAGTCAGATCTTTCCTGATAAAACTTGGGAACAACCAAGCAATATATGGTATGGATTGTATATGTGGTTTGGGCTAACGCTTTACTGGGTTTCCCCGTGGATTATTACCTCAGGATATTTTAGTAATGGTGTCGCAGTTCAAGTCCCTGTATGGTACTCCGGCATATGTATCAGTATGTACTCGCTTGGTGTGTTCATTCATTTCACTGCTGACATGCAGAAACACACAGCCTTAAAGTTAAGACCGCGTAGCCTGATCCATGATGGCATGTTTAGATATTGTCGAAACATTAACTATTTTGGAGAGTTCCTNATTTATCTCGGATTTAGTTTNCTCGCCATGCACTGGATTCCCATAGCTTGCTTAGCAGCAATGATGATTGTGGTATGGTTTCCGAAGATGAGGAGGAAAGATCGCTCCTTATCCCGTTATCCGGAATTTGAAAGCTACCGAAAACGGAGTTGTCTTTTTATACCTTATCTTTACTGAATTGTTTGCTGACTATTAAGTAAAATTAATTAAATTTAATAAAGGCTATGTTTGTTCTGGAGACTGGTAGCGAGGCTCTTTAACTTTCCATAAACTATGCCAGCTCAAAAGCAACAATAGAATGCAGGCTAGAAAAACGTGTGTGTANCTGTCTTTATCTGTTTCTATTATTAAACTGGAAAAAAGTGGTAGTGCTGCTCGAANGGGNGCGACAGCAGATGAACGTAAGGCGGTNTATGTTGGTAAATTATCTGCTTGGGAAAATTCCATTGTCATGTTGAAACTTGGAATATCAATGCCGCTATGTAGAAAACCGATAAGCGCAAAAATACCGTAAAAAATTATAATGGAGTTTGCTGTTACTATCCACAGAATCATAAGACAGGTAATCCCCGTATTAATTAGGATAACCAGCTGATTACCGCGTTTGTCAGCTACATATCCCCAAAATGGTTGGCCTATGGTTTTTCCTATCATCATTGCTGCAGTAAATGCAGGTGCATCAGATTCTGTTGCTATCATCTTATCTATTGTATAGGCCGTGAGAAAGCCGAGTACAACACCAAAAGCTGATAAAAATATTTGGCTATAAATATAATATCTAAAATTATAGTCTTCTTTCAGGATTACGATGGCATCCCGAACATATTGCCGTAAACGTTTGGGTTGACTAGGGGATGAAGGAGGTTCATCAATAAAACCAAGTGGTAAAACCGTGATCGTCAGGATGATAAAACCAACCAAGAAACACAAAGAAAAATTAATTGGGAACTCATATCCTGCCAAGAAATATTTGGCTAGCCAAGCACCAAAGATACTGAGTAGCCCTCCAATTGCACCTGCCTTGCCGTACATAGTTCCCCGCTTGGTTACTGGAATAACTTTGGCAACCAAATCAAAGTAAGCTGGACCATTAAAGCCCATAGAAAGCATGAATATCGCAAATGTGAGGGAGAAAAGCATAAGCGATAAATTTGGAGATGTACGACCAAGCAATAAAATCTGCGGAATAAGAGCGAGTATAGCAAACCTTTCGATTAGTGCTAGTGTGAGAACGTAACCGCGTTTAATCGGCATTCGCTCAATCCAACTTGCCGCTAGCAACTGAGGAAGGAAAAAAAAACTGCTATGGATTGCATTGGTTAAGCCAATCCAAAATGAGTTGGTTGACAGNTTTCTTATAAAGGCTGGCAGGATCGTAACGGGTGANAAAAAACAGCTNCCAAATGGGAACCCAACTGCATCAATAAAGCAAGCGAGATAATTGAATCGATGTCGGTAAGTAGAGACTGNGGTTTTTTCTGGATNGGACTGTAATTTCAACAATCATTCCTGACGAATGGAATAATAATAAGAAAACTTNACANNTGAATGGAAAAANTGACTACATAAAAAACGAAGGAACTGTTATAATTTNACCNTTTGAATATGAAATTTACATCTTTACTCTTGAATCCTTTTCTATGTCTATGTAGATAAGTTAGAATTGGCCTAATCTTAATCAAATGATNTGAGCTCAATTCATAATTAATAATATTGGAAAATCCAAAATGTACTAGAGGTTATATGAAACTTGAAACGATTTGCCTACACGGTGGACAAGAACCAGATCAATCAACGCTGGCACGTGCAGTTCCAACCTATCGGACCAGTTCGTATGTTTTCAAGGACACAGAGCATGCGGCCAACCTTTTTGCGCTGAAAGAACTGGGTAATGTTTACACCCGAATTATGAATCCAACCCACGCTGTTCTGGAGGAGAGAGTTGCCCAACTTGAAGGAGGTGCGGGTGCGCTAGCCTTATCTTCTGGTACAAGTGCAGTCTTTTATTCAATTATTAATATCTGTCAAGCTGGAGATGAATTTGTCTCTGCCAACAACCTTTATGGAGGAAGTTACACACAGTTTAATAACATACTTCCACAGTTCGGGATAAAAGTCAATTTTGTTGATCCCAAAGATCCAGATAATTTTGCCAAAGCAATTACGCCCAAAACCAAACTTCTATTTTGCGAAACAGTTAGTAATCCTGGACTTGACGTGGCTGATATGGAAGCGATTGCTACCGTAGCGCATGATCATGGATTACCGCTTATGGTTGACAGTACATTCTCAACACCATATTTACAAAGACCAATTGAACAGGGTGCAGATATTGTAATTCATTCTCTTACTAAATGGTTGGGAGGACATGGTACCGGAATCGGTGGCATTGTTGTAGACAGTGGGGGATTTGACTGGCAATCTGACAAGTTCCCATTGATGACCGAACCAGAAGCAAGTTATGGAGGTCTTCGTTGGGCTTATGATCTCGGGGACTTATTACCTCTGGCTTTTATCCTACGGATGCGACTTATTCCACTGCGTAATCTTGGAGCATGCATCTCCCCAGATAATGCGTGGATGTTTTTACAAGGAATTGAAACACTACCACTTAGAATGGAACGACATTGTGAAAATTCGCTGGCAGTTGCCGAGCACCTTGGTGGACATGAGTCTGTTGAGTGGGTTAATTATCCGGGACTAAAAACAGACCCTAATTATGAACTTAGTCAGAAATACCTGGATGGTAAAGGTGGTTCGATGGTTGTATTTGGTGTTAAGGGTGGTCGAGAAGCCGGAGAAAAGTTTATTGAAAATCTACAGTTATTCTCGCATTTAGCTAATGTTGGAGATGCTAAGAGCCTAGCAATCCATCCTGCAAGTACAACGCACTCACAACTCAGTGAAGAGCAACAAATTAATGGTGGAATTCGCCCTGAGCTTGTTCGCCTGTCAGTCGGTATTGAAAATATTGAAGATATCGTAGCTGATCTCGATTATTCATTAAACCAAATATAGCGATAATTATCTTTTCGAGACTATTAGTGTAAGCTATGTTTATATGAAAAACTCCACAGAACTTGTTTCAACCCAGTTTTTCCATTTCAGCAATCAAGATCTCCCGTTTCAGCTTCGCAGTGGAGGAGCGCTTAGTCAAGTTACACTCGCTTATGAAATATACGGAGAGCTAAATGCTCGAAAAGATAATGCTATTCTTCTTTTCCATGCCTTAACTGGAAGTCAGCATGCGGCAGGTAGAAATCCGTCTGTTGAAGGGCTAGGGGTTACTTGGAATGAAGAGTGCCAAACTGGTTGGTGGGATGGTTTTATCGGATTTGATAAAGCTATCGATTTGCATAAGTACTGTGTTATTTGCGTCAACTACATCGGTGGGTGTTATGGGTCAACAGGGCCAACATCCATCTGTCCGGAAACCAATAAGTTCTACGGAGCTGACTTCCCTCAAGTTACCTTTTCAGATATCGTTGATTCTCAGATGAAATTTATTGACCATCTTGGTATTGACAAGTTACATGCGGTAATAGGTGCTTCTATCGGTGGCATGATGTGCCTTAGCATGGCAACTCGGTATCCAGACAGGATATGTAATGTTGTTCCGATTGGAAGTGGAGTTGATGTCTCTCCATTACAAAGAATTCTCAATTTGGAACAAATTTATGCGATAGAAAGCGATCCAGACTTTCAAGGAGGGGCATACCTTAAGCACGAACAGCCTGCTCGCGGGATGGCCTTTGCTAGGATGATTAGTCATAAGACTTTTGTCTCTCTTACCACCATGGAACACCGTGCAAGAGGCGAAATCTCAGCAGATGATGGCAATCTTGAGTGGTACAAAATTGGTACTTCACTGGAGTCATATATGTTGTACCAGGGACGGAAATTCATCCCTCGCTTTGATGCCAATTCGTATCTACGCATTTTAGATGCTTGGCAAAATTTCGATTTGTTGAACGAAGCCAAAGCTGAAAGTTTCCAAGAACTGTTCTCCAGATGTCAAAGACAAAAATATTTGGTTTTTAGCATCGATTCGGATGTTTGTTTCTATCCAGAGAGCCAGCAGAACATGGTCAATTTGCTGCGNGGATCAGATATCCCAACAACATGGGTAACCGTAAATTCAGAGAAAGGGCATGACGCGTTTCTAGTGGAGCCTGATCTTTTTGCACCGCATTTGCTATATACTTTGAATGGAAATCACTAGTTTCCAAGTTGCGTTTATATAAAGTTAAATCTTGCCTGCCATCATATCTTTCACCAAGTTCCGTTTTAATACAGCTGAACATGTTAATAAACCTGACATAAGTGAACTGGTAACTCCAACAGTCAGAATATCCTGCCCCGTGAGAAACAACTTCTTAATCGGGGTATNAGGTCTTAACCACCGTAATTGGAAGCGGCTTGGAGTGTGATCTATACCATACAACTCCCCTGTAGAATAATTAGCCATATCTCTCGTACTTAGTGGNGTAGAGAGTTCATAGTAATCCACTTTCCCCTTAATAGAAGGAACATGTTGATAGATTATTTCCAATAATCTNCTAGAAATATTTTCCTTGTAATCCTCATATTCTTGCCCTCGTCTTTTCCAAGGGAGATCCTTCCATTTATCAAACCAATTGTAACTTGCCATTGTTATAGCTTCTATAGTGGAGGTTCCAGGGTGATGAGTTTCCCAACTCGGGTCCTTAACAGAAGGGAATGAGATAAAAACAACAGGAAAATCATTGTGCTGATTACTCAGGAAACTCTCAACGTTTCCGTCATGGTTGTAGCTAGGATAAACCCATAAGTTAGTTTTATTTAATCCCAAAGCTCGTGCAGATTCCTTAATTCCTATGTGAAGACAAAAATGGCCTGAAGATGGGCGCACTTGGGCAAGTTTTGTTTGAATACCTAATTCTTGCTGATAGTTGCGCAAAAATCTGCCAAATGTGTTAACTACACCAGCGCTACTAACGATTAAGCTAGCTTCTACCTCATCACCATTTTCCAATCTGACGCCACAAGCCTGATCATGGCGAATTAAAATTTCATCCACACCGGCGTTGAAAATGACCGTGCCACCATTTCCTTCAATCACAGGAACAGTTGCAGCAGCGATACTTTTTGCACCACCAACTGGGTAATTACCACCATCCAAGTAATGGTGGGCAACCATCGCCTGCATTACAAAACTGCTNGAGCCTGGAGGTAAACCGAGATCTCCCCATTGACCAGTTAAGACTCCAAGTAACCTTTCATTTCCAGAAAGTTCCGAGATAACATCACGAGTGGTNCGACTGGAAAATTTAAGGAACTGTTTAGTGACCAAAGGATAGGTAATCTTACGNTAAAGTGGGGGTAACGCTTTATTAACGAAAAATTTACGCTTCGCTTGACTGACTTGATCTAATAGATTCATGTATTGTTGAATAGCACTTTCATCTTTGGGAAATTCCTTGATCATACAATCGACAAATACTTCCTTTGGCGCACAGAAATCGTACGGTTGATCTGGAAAAACGATTCTGTCATACGGGTTTCCCATTCCTGCCCACTTCAGTTTACCATCAGTGATAAGATCAAATATCCTTCTACCAGTAGAATTATCTCGGTGGACTTCTCCTATGTAATGAATGCCAACATCCCATTCATATCCCTTCCTTTTGAACATATGGGTATAGCCGCCAATTATGTGATGTTTTTCTATNAGCAAAACCTTTTTGCCAATTTTTGATAATAACGCAGCAGTACAAAGTCCACTAACGCCAGAACCTATAATTAAGACATCATATTTCTGATTAGCTATACTTGAATTATATTTTTTGCCTAACATAGTCCTACTATCATATTCTATTAAGGGTGTATTAGATGGATTCTCAAACTAATTGGTATGTCCTTTTATCCTTCTTACATTGTTCTCATCGGGATGTGATCGATCAGTAACATATCAAACTAACCATTCAGATTCAAGTGGAGAATACACACAGTCTAATAGTTGTTCTCTAGTTTCTTTCAGGATCTAGTTGGGAACTCAGTTATAAAATTGAAAAATGTCTTCTATAATCTTGTTTTGATGGTTGGATTCTCTACCATGTTGATGTTGGTAATGCAGACGCAGGAACTAACATTATTTAGGTAAAGATCTAAATTCCTTTTCTGTGATCTCCTAATTTAACCAGATCCAATATTCTTTATACAGTTTAGATTGTCTGCTTGGTCGAATTAAGACTCTAATGTTGATGCGAACTCTGCTTTCCGGACAGCCTGCCAGCATGGCTAACCCTCTGCTTCCTCTTCAAGATTTTCTGCGTATTCCTAGTGTGGTGACAATAGTTCCCTGTTTATAAATCCAATGATGCTTTATGAACACAATTATTTTTTCGTATACTTATGACGACCAACAAGGTAGTAATTTAAGAACCTTTCGCAGTATGCCGAAGTAGCTAATGCCTTGTCTCCACTTTTCTAAAGTGAGATGTATGTATGTATTCGATTGTCATTGCTAGTGCTTGATTAAAAATGTTTCACAGTCTTGTTTGACTTGCTCGGGGTTTTGGTTGGTTAATGATAGCATAGTGGTCAGAACGTTTTCTTTGTACTTTCTTACGACTATTTGGAAGGGGCAACTCCTTCTAAGTGATGACTTTCCTAAATGACAGCTATGGAACTTTTCCATCGGTGGAAAAGTTCCGATTGAGATCATCTTCAATATTTTGGAATTTTCTTGTCCTCGTAGCATATAATAAAGCGTCTGTACATTGAAATTACTTCATCTTCGCGATTGCGAGTTAGTGTTCCATTTCGAGGATTTTGATATTGACAAAAATCAGTATTTCTTGTTAAAATAGGCGAACTCGCCGGGTAGGGTGACAGAGTGGACGATTGTGGCGGTCTTGAAAACCGTTGTGGCGAGAGTCACCGTGGGTTCGAATCCCACCCCTACCGCCATTGAAAAGGCATGTTGTCGGAGAGGTGCGAGAGTGGTTGAATCGGGCTGCCTGCTAAGCAGTTATGGCTTAATTGCCATCATGGGTTCGAATCCCATCCTCTCCGCCATTTTTTATAATGCGCCGGTAGCTCAGCGGATTAGAGCATCTGACTACGGATCAGAAGGCCGGGGGTTCGAATCCTCTCCGGCGCTTATTTTGTATTGTGAAATGCGATTGGTTTTGGATGCAGGAAGCTTTAAGCTTAGCACGTCGTGCTGCTCAGGTGGGGGAAGTTCCGGTCGGAGCAGTTGTTGTTAAGGATGGTGTAGCCACTGCACGTGCTTATAATACACGGCAGCAATCCAAGAATCCAACAGCACATGCAGAGATACTGGTGATTCAACGAGCCTCAATAGTTACTGGTGATTGGCGCTTAACTGATACAACACTTTATGTTACCTTGGAACCATGCCCGATGTGTGCTGGCGCAATTTTGGCAAGTCGAATTCCGAGAGTTGTCTATGGTGCTGCTGATCCCAAAGCAGGTGCAGTTGATTCACTCTTTGGGCTTTTGAGAGATCACCGGCTGAATCATCAGGTGGAGGTTAGGCCAGGTGTTTTGGCCGAAGAAAGTAGCAGGTTGTTGAAGTCGTTTTTCGGTAAGCGTAGGCAACAGATCTCGGAGAGGTGCGAGAGTGGTTGAATCGGGCAGTCTCGAAAACTGTTGTGCGTGAAAACGTACCGTGGGTTCGAATCCCACCCTCTCCGCCANTCGAATGTTGTACGTAGTTTTCGATTTAGTTCTAGGATAGATTTACACTTCTAACTTTGGGGCAGTAGCTCAGATGGGAGAGCGCATCCCTCGCACGGATGAGGCCACGGGTTCAAGTCCCGTCTGCTCCATGATTGGAGAGATGCGAGAGTGGTTGAATCGGCATGACTGGAAATCATGTGTGCGTGAAANCGTACCGTGGGTTCGAATCCCACTCTCTCCGCCATTTNTATNNNATTTGGGCTTGGTTATGCTANGTGGGGAAGTAGCGGTGCCTTGTACCTGCAATCCGCTATAGCAGGGCTGAATTCCNGTTGTGAGGCTTGGTTCTGTTGAGGACTGACTCAAGTAAGTGGTGATGAAGATTGGGTCCTGAGCAACTTGAAGTTATTAAACCCCGTCAGATCCGGAAGGAAGCAGCGGTAGATAATCTGAGAGTGTGACGCAGGGTAGCCTGATTGGAGCAAACTGTTTGAGTAACGCTTGGGGGANCTCGTCGAGCTGCGGGTGCATAACCAGAATTTTTTGTTTCACTTAAATCTTTCCTAGTTTTCCTTCCGAATTTATAGATTCTCAAGATNAAGTGAGGGNTGTGTTTATGTCTTATGAGGTGTTGGCACAGAAGTGGCGNCCTCAATCATTTAATGACGTTGTTTCTCAAACACATATTACGGTAACGTTGANGAACCAAGTGTCGTCCGGTCGGATTGGGCATGCATATCTTTTCTGGGGGCCTAGNGGGACCGGAAAGACGACNGTCGCGCGCATTTTNGCCAAAGCAGCCAATTGTCAACAGGANCCTGAAGACCACACNTCCCTNGCTGANCCCTGCAACAATTGNCAATCATGNAATGAAATATCCAGTGGTAGATCTGTTGATGTCATTGAGATGGATGCTGCGTCCAATCGAGGTATCGANCCAATCCGCGAATTACGTGAGAGTGCTAGGNTAACTCCTGCTTNCTNCATGTACAAGATTTACATTATTGATGAAGCGCATATGCTTACTCCTGAGGCATTCAACGCGTTGTTAAAGACACTTGAGGAACCTCCACCTCATGTCATATTCATTCTAGCGACTACCGAGCGCCATAAAATCCCGCAAACGATAACGTCCCGTTGCCAAGATTACGACTTTCGGTATATGGAGCAACTGCAAATAACAGACCGGTTGCGCCATATTTGCCGAGCTGAGGAAATCCGTATAGATGACGAAGGCCTCTCGTTGATATCCCAGCAATCTGAAGGATGCTTACGAGACGCACAAAATATTTTGGAGCGACTGATCTCGTCTGCTGGCAAGGAACTGGACCTAGAGCAAATTACTCAAATCCTTAATCTTGGTTCTGTTCACTTAATTGTTGAACTTAACGATGCGATTTTGAATGGAGATCTTGCTCTTGCTCTCCATTCGTTGTCCAATTTGGCACAGCAAGGTGCTGACTTGACCCAGTGTGTGAACCAATCAATCCGGTACTTTGGAGATCTACGGCGTCTTTGTATTGACTCGAATCTTGGGAATCTTGTAATGAGGTCACAATCTGAAATTGAATTAATGCAGCAAAAAGTCAAGCAGGTTTCAGCTGACCGGCTTTCCCGTATTATTAGGATTTGGATTCATACCAACAGTACCATAAAGCAACATGGATTCGCTCGGATTCATATTGAGTCAGCTCTGATTGATGCTTGTCAAGTTCGAAGTGGCATTCAGCTGGATCGGTTGTTGAAATACCTTAAAGAAATTGAAGATAAAATCGATAAGCTCGGAAATCAGGGAGGTATTCAGTCTGATGCTGCCAGAAAAAACATAGCTGAAGTTTCTCCTCAGGGAGTTGATCAAAATATGATCGAGACAGATCTACTTGAAAATAAATTGACAACTGGTTTGTCAGATGAAGTTAGTGATAAATTGGAAGAAGTTGTCGCCATTCGCGTAAAATCAGGTGTGGATCAGGAAGAGCCGCGTTTTTCAATTAACAACCAAGCCGATCAGGAAAGGGGCTGGCAGGAAGCATTGGAAATTCTAAAACGGAAAAAACGGTCGCTCTACGCGCATTTGCGCGAAACAAAGATTTTGGTAACTAATATATCAGAAGAAGAACCAAATATTTTTAAGATTGCTTGTGAACGTCCGGTAACCATTAAAATGGTAAATGACAACGATAAATTGGAGATATCAGATGTCCTCAAGTCATTATTTGGCATTCGTCCACAAATTCAGCTGGTTCGCATCGATTCCAAACAGCGTGAATCCCAACTTGAGGAGTATACAGATCCACCTCAAAGTAGCCACACAGCAAAGCAGAATTCACCACGAACGCAAAGCGACAAAACACCCATGATGTTGATGCATGAAGCAAGTAGTGATCCAGAATTATCTTCAATTCTTCGGATGTTTGATGCTAAGATCATAAAGATCGAACCAAAGTAAAAGTAAGAGGACCATTATAATGAACATGAATAATTTAATGAAACAAGCCCAGAAGATGCAAAAACGGATGCTTGAAATTCAGGAAGACCTTGCCAATAGAACTGTTGAAACAACAGTTGGGGGAGGGATGGTAACCGCAGTTGCGAACGGGCAACAAGAATTAGTTTCGATTACTATTTCTCCCGATGTCGTTGACCCGAACGATGTTGAGATGCTTGAAGATTTAATTGTGGCTGCGGTGAATGAAGCGCGCAATAAAGCTCAGGAGCTAATGGGTGATGAAATGAGTAAGCTTACTGGAGGCATAAAGATTCCTGGAATGATGTAGATGATATATCCTAAGCCTCTGGAGGATTTAGTTAAACAGTTACAAAAATTGCCAACGATTGGTCCTAAAACTGCGCAGCGTCTCGCTTTTTCAATTCTGAAAATGTCAGAGGAAGAAGTTGCAAAAATTTCAAAATCAATTTCGGAGGTAAAAACGAAACTCAACTACTGTACAATTTGTGGAAGTATTACGGATCGGGATCCGTGTATGATATGTACTAATCCCAATCGGAGCCATCAGGTCGTTTGCGTGATCGAAGAACCTGATGATTTACTTGCTATCGAACGAACACGTCGGTACAAAGGGGTTTATCATGTNNTAATGGGTGTTTTGTCGCCGCTTGATGGGGTAGGACCGCGTGATCTCCGNATTGGGTCTTTGCTTGAACGNGTNGNTGAGAACAATATCGGGGAGGTTATTATCGCCACCAACTATACCACAGANGGGCAGGCTACAGCGNTGTATTTGGCAANCCAATTAGATGATTTTGATATTGAGATAACCCGTATTGCTTATGGTATTCCAGTTGGAGGAGATCTCGAATACATTGATGACCAAACTATAAGTCAAGCTATAGAAGGTCGNAGAAAAATTNGCTCGTAGGTTACAGTGAGAAACTACCATAAGAAATANGATGTTTTAGTAGTTGGTGCTGGACACGCAGGATGNGAGGCNGCCCTTGCCNCAGCGCGGATGGGATGTCAAACAGCCATTGCNACAATTAACTTGGACACTATCGGTAAAATGTCTTGTAATCCTGCTATTGGNGGTCAGGGTAAAGGCCATNTGGTGAAGGAAATTGATGCACTNGGTGGTGAAATGGCCAAGGCNATCGATCAAACTGGGATNCAGTTTCGCCAACTTAATACCAGCAAAGGGCCTGCTGTGAGATCTAGCCGAGCNCAAGCAGACAAAAAAAANTATCAAAATTATATGAAGGAGATTCTTGAGAAACAGGAGAATCTAGATATAAAGGAAGTTCTGGTTGAAGAATTGTTAACTGAAAATGGGAAATGTATTGGTGTCTTGTCACATACTAAAACTGCGTATCTCGCGGAGATGGTAATATTAACAACCGGGACGTTCTTGAAAGGAACCATACATGTTGGTGATGTTTCGTATAGTGCTGGCCGTGCTGGTGAATCATCGGCTGAAAAACTATCTGATAGCTTTTCAGCTCTTGGTTTTGAAATAGGCCGATTAAAAACAGGCACGCCGCCGCGGGTAAATGCACAATCTGTTAATTTTGAGGCTATGCAGATTCAGCCGGGTGACGAAAGCCCCCGTCCATTCTCATTTTCTAATGACCGAATTGAACAAAGTCAAATACCGTGTTTTGTGACCTCCACTAATCCGGTAACGCATCAGATTATTCGTCAAAACTTAGATAGATCCGCCATGTATAGTGGCCGTATATCTGGCATTGGTCCGCGTTACTGTCCTTCCATTGAAGACAAGGTAACCCGATTTCCGGATAAAGATCAGCACAATATTTTTGTGGAACCTGAGGGCCGTGATACAAACGAAATCTACTTGAATGGTATTTCATCAAGTTTACCGGAAGATGTTCAAACTGATATGGTAAGGAGTATCAAAGGTCTAGAAGATGCGGAGATTATGCGATTTGGGTATGCGGTGGAGTATGATTTCGCACCAGCCACCCAACTTCATCCCACACTTGAAACAAAGCGAGTAGCCCACCTTTACTTTGCAGGTCAATTAAATGGAACGACTGGTTACGAAGAAGCTGCTGCACAAGGGTTAGCGGCTGGCATCAATGCAGCATCAAAAATCCATGGCAAAGATCCTTTTGTGCTTAAGCGTTCTAAGGCTTACATTGGTGTGTTGATTGATGATCTTGTGACGAAAGATATCCGTGAGCCATATCGTATGTTTACCTCGCGTGCAGAGTATCGTTTGCAGCTTCGTGAGGATAATGCGGATCTTCGGTTAACGGAAATTGGACATCAACTGGGGCTTGTCAAAGACTCGGTATACAATCGTTTCTTGCTGAAGCGTCAGGTGGTTTCACAAGAACTAGATCGTTTAGCTGAAACCAAGGTGATACCAGAAACCAATACACTTAATCGGTTAAAGATTGTTGGATTACCTGGAATTAAGGTTCCAACGACATTATCCGATTTAATCAAACGCCCAGAAATTCGGTATGGTCAGATTCGACAGTTTATGCCACCGGATCAACCCCTGTCCAAGTTGGTTGAAGAACAAGTTGAAATTCAAATTAAGTATGAAGGTTACATCAAACGGCAGGATCTGCAAATTGAGAAGTTTAAAAAGTTGGAGAACATGTCGATTCCAAAAGATTTGGATTTCAACGCAATTAATGGCCTGAAAACTGAAGCTCAACTGAAATTTTGCAAAATTCAACCGATATCAATTGGACATGCTTCGCGAATTCCAGGTGTTACACCGGCGGATATTTCAACTCTGATGATTGCACTCAAGTCCAGGACAGGATCCAATCGGTAAATGCCAATTTTAAAATGGACACTGAGAAATTTCAATCACTGATTAATCAAATTTTTACGCAACATGGTTTTTCGCTAACGAATTCTCAGGTAAGTTTATTTACAATCTATTGGGAAAATTTAAAACTCTGGAACAGCAAAATCAACTTGACGTCGATTCGAGATGATCACGAAATAATCATGAAGCATTTCCTCGACTCAGTAGCTGTTCTCAATTATTTTGTTGTACAGGAGAATGATTTAGTTGTTGATGTTGGTTCTGGTGCTGGATTTCCTGGAATACCCATTAAGATTCTGAGGCCTAACCTTGATTTAACTTTGGTTGAATCTGTTTCAAAAAAAGCAAGTTTTTTAAAGTTTTTGAAAACACGGTTAGAATTGGAGAACACAAAAATAATCAATCTCCGTGCAGAAGAAATCGTAAAGCTAGGCCAACACCGAAAAAATTATGATTTAGTGTTAACACGATATATCGCTTCTATTGAAGATTCCATTGATTATTGTTTGCCGTTATTAAAACCTAGTGGGAATTGGGTTGCGTTTAAATCTGGGAATGTACAAGATGAAATCTGCTCAGCAGCAAAAAAACTAAAATCAGTGAATGCCAAAATCCAATCCATCATTAACAATGACACCCTATCGCTAAATCGCATGTATGTGATGATTAAACAAAATTGAGGAGTTAGTCAATGTTTGAAACAGCTATGAGCATCAACAATATTCCGATCCTTAGAGTCAAAGGTAAAATAATTGGGAATACCGCTGTTTCCTTAAAAAATGAAATAGATTTACAGGTTGAGGAAGCTGGCGCACAATTGATTTTGGATTTAACAGAAGTTCCGCTTCTTGACAGTTCTGCGTTAAGTGCGATTGTTGCAGCTCTCCAAAAATTGCGACAGACTGATGGCAAAATGGTTTTGCTGAATCCCCAAAAGTCGGTGATGAACGTGNTGAAGGTGACGCGACTTCACTTGGTCTTAGAAGTTTACGATGACGAGGATTCAGCGGTAAAAGCGTTCAACTNATCATGATACNTCAGCNTTTTCGGGCGAAAACGGGGCTACGCGGNCAGTTTGTNTTCCTCTTTCTTCTCATNTCACTTGTACCACTAATTATTGTTTCCCTTCTTGCATATTATTATGGTGTNAGTGCTCTTGAAAATACAATTGGTGAAAANCTTGGNCAGATTGCNAAGGAAAAACTTGTCCGAGCAGATAGATCCATTTTGGATCGCTTAAGCAAGATCGTGTCCTATATAGAGTCTATTGCTCCNGCCGTTTCACAGGCAAATGGTAACAATTCTTCAGAACTGCCATTAACGGTTGTTTTGCTCCAAATCAATAACGAATTGAAAGATGATATTAGACAACTTGAAGGTTATGCNGGATCNTACAGTAAAGTTATTATCACAAATCTGCATCGGCAAGTAATTCAAGCATCTAATTCAAGTTTGTACCTGCAAGAAATNCACAGTGATTGGTGGGCTANGGCTTATAATAATGGTTATGGATATGATCAAGTTGGAGATGTACAGTANNATCAAGAAACGCAACATCATTTCCTTCCTGCCACCTTGCCCATCCGAGACTCANAAAGTCAGGTTGTCGGTATATTGCATGTGGAAATAACCTTGCCGGAATTATCGGATCTTGTTGAGAAAATTGGTCCTGAAGATGGGGTTGAAAGTGATATTCAAGTAGCGATTATTGATAAAACTGGCAAGGTTATCTCTGCTTCTCCTGAGAATAACTATGGTTTTGGAGATGATATTGAAATGAGTCATGCTGCTATGAAAGCTATTAATGCAGCTAAGGGAAGTGATGAATATTATGGTTATGAAATGGAGGAAGAAGCTGAACAAATTAGCGATCTAGAGACCCATGAAACAATGAAAGGAGAAAAAAAAGTTTACGGCTGGGCTCGTACACGAATGTGGGAAAGC
Organism: Candidatus Poribacteria bacterium; assembly: GCA_002697225.1. The sequence goes on along the minus strand of NZUQ01000049.1, from coordinate 11,885 downwards.
AATCATCTATTGCGAGATGCCCANGGAGATCAGAATTTTGAAAAATGGACAGTCTTAGTTTCTTTGCCGGCTTCTATTGCCTTTAGTGGAATTACAATACTAACCAGACAAATACTAATATTTACCATGGTAATATGTATTTTGATTATCCCGATAGCTTTAATTTTTTCTCAGAGGATTGTCACCCCGATCATGCGGGTTGCGATTGCCGCTCGTGCCATAGGTCATGGCGAGTTCGACCAAGAGATACCAATTACAACCAATGATGAGGTAGGAATCCTCGCAGCAGAATTTAACGCCATGAGGCAAAATCTTAAGAGTGCTGTTGAAAAACTAATGGCGGAAGAGAAAAAGATGACTGCTGTTGTCGATGGCCTTGCTGAAGGATTGATNTTAGTGGATAGTAAAGATCACATANTGCACATCAATCCGGCAGCGGAATACATTTTAGAAATTGAGGTGCCGAATTCAGNAGAANTGTTNACTAAAGTTGTTGAGGATGATCAACTAANNAAAATCTTTAAGGAAAATAAAGACCTGATTGCTGAAAATCAGGTTGCGACTTCTGAAGTGACTTTAAATCATAAGAAGGATGGTCAGACTATACTGCGAGTAATTGCCACCGCTTTCCTTGACGAAGTTGGTGATGTTCTGGGTACTGTTTACTTATTTCAAAATATTACGCGCGACAAAGAAATAGATCAAATGAAATCCGACTTTATTTCCTTAGTTTCTCACGAGTTGAGAACACCTCTAACNTCAATTATNGGTTTTGTCTCATTTATTCTGGATGGGAAAACCGGGACAATTAATGAGAAACAGCGTGATAGTCTGATGCGCGTGCATCGGCAGTCAAAACGACTTGCGGCACTCATTAATGATTTACTTGATATTTCACGTATTGAGGCTGGTCGTATAGAGATGAAGAGAGAACCAACCTCCATTTTGGAAATTGCCAAGCAACGGTTTGATGAAATTAAACCGCAAGCGGATGAAAAATCGCTTCAATTTAGCTTGATTGCTCCCGATTCATTACCATTAACTTGCGGGGATGGAGAGAGAATTGGACAGGTACTGATTAACCTTATGGGAAACGCTATTAAATTTACACCTGAAAAAGGGCGTGTTGTTTTGAAATTAAAAAGTGATGGTAAAATTATTCATGTTGAGGTTATTGACAACGGTTTTGGAGTACCAGTTGAGAATCGCCAAAAAGTTTTCGAAAAATTTTATCAACATGGTGATATTCATACTCGACANNAGGGAGGGACAGGACTTGGGTTATCCATAGCAAAAAGTATTGTTGAAGTGCATGGCGGTCGGATTTGGGTTGACGATGGCGAAGGGGGACGTGGNAGTAATTTCCAATTTGTCTTACCACTTGTGGAAATNGGTGATGGAGAAACAGTGTGATGGCNGAGAAAATTTTAGCCGTAGATGATGAGGTCGATATTCTCCAATTAATTGAAATGACACTAATTTCGGATGGATTTGAAGTTNTTACCGCCTCNAACGGAATTGAGGCATTGGAAAAAGCAAGGATCCATATGCCAGATCTCATCCTGCTTGATCTGATGATGCCTGAGATGGATGGATTTGAAGTTATCGAAAATCTTAAACAAGCCCCCGAGATGAGGGATATTCCAGTCGTTATGCTTACTGCACGTGCTCAAGCACATGAGCGAATTGAAGGGCTTAGTGCGGGGGCGGATGATTATATTNNTAAACCATTTGAGCTNGAAGAGCTTAGGTTGAGAATTGAATCGATTCTTGCNCATACNCGAAAGACAAAATATATAAATCCGCTGATTGGTGCCTTGGGNGNTTGGTTTACTGAAGATGGTGTGGAACAGTTCGCAGAACATCTTCGAACTGCTTCGGCAATTCAGCAGCATTTGCTGCCTCAATTGGAGCCTAAATTGGCGGGATTTGATATCTCTGGACTGTTAGAAAGTTCTATGTCGATTTCTGGAGATTTTTACGATTTTGTTCCCCTTGNAGATAATCGNCTTGGGATTGTAATTGCAGATGTGCGNGGGAAGGGAATTCCAGCAGCACTATTGATGGTAATGATTCGNACATCACTACGCCTTGTTTGNCGAGAGGATATATCTCCNAGNTCTGTTTTAAANCGTGTCAATGATCTGCTNGTTATCGATACNGCCCCAGACTTTTTTGCCACAATTGTGTATGGAATTTTAGATCCGAAATCTATGACATTTACTTACTCTAATGCAGGGCACTGTTATCCCATGTTGTTGAGAGGGGAAAAGATAGAAGAGTTGCAGACGGGCGGAATGATACTTGGCTGTTTTGGGTTTGCCGAGTTTGAAACGGAAACGATTGAGCTCGAATCGGGANATAAAATTCTCTTCTATACCGATGGTCTTACAGAAGCTGAATTTGAAGCAGAAGGAGAATTCTACGGTGAAGAGCGACTCGAACAAGTTTTTAAGAAGAATAGCAATTTGCCTGCAGACGAACTCTGCAAAAAGATTCGAGAGGATTTGTTTGGTTTTTGTGGGACCAATCAGCAGAAAGATGACATTACAATTGTTGCTATTAAAGCTAGTACATCTCGAGATTGATAGAGGAAAACATGGCAGTGAAAAACAGCCAGATAATTAAACTTGAAATACCTAGCTCAATGGATTTTGTTTACCTTTTGGATGCTGTAATTACCGAAATTCTTCAACAAATGGGATTTGACAGAGATGCAACTGATCAAGTCAATCTGGCCGTCATAGAAGCGGGCACAAACGCAATTAAACATGGTAATCGAGAAGAACCCCGAAAACGTGCTTATTTTGATTTTATGATGTATCCCGAAGAGTTAGTTGTTATTGTTCGAGATGAGGGTGAAGGTTTTGATGCTCAAACAACTGAAGATCCATTAAAACCAGAAAATCTGCTTAACTCAAGTGGTCGAGGATTATTTCTNATGGAGGCNTGTATGGACAGTGTCGATTTTAGCCAAAACGGAACAGTAGTCGCAATGACGAAAAAGATAACTTCGTAAGAAATAACGAATTCTGATGGAAAAATATGAAGTAATAGTTGTTGGTATTGGTGCAGTAGGTTTAGCAGTCTGCTACCATTTGGCTAAACGTGGAGTAAGGGTATTAGGAATTGAAAAATTTGATATACCTAATGCAAAGGGTAGTTTACATGGTTTTTCGCGCCAAACCAAGATCTCAGAATTCATAGATCTTCCCCATTTTAGACGGCATCCTAACTTCTCTCGCATAATTCTAGGGAGCGCGTTTAGTGGAGCAGGATTCAATTTTTCAAGCGTATACGGGGAGATTCACAGATCTAATTGTTAGTGGGAAACCTGAGATGCCAATCGAATTTATGTCTTTTAATCGTTTTGAAAATTAGAGGATAGTGTTAATGGTTAAAACGAAAAACATCCAAAATGCATCGGACTCTTTGTGGGAAAAGTGTGAACGTTGCAGCGAATTTGAGTTTATGCAGACACTTGCACGGAATAGTTATTTGTGCCAGCATTGTGGTCATTATTATGACATGCCGGCGTTGTCTCGACTAAAACAAATTTTTCAGAACAAGTTTGAAAAGATTACTTTGCCATTGGAAAATGATATATTAATTTGCAGTGGAGAAGGAACCATCTCTGGCAGTCAGGTTGTGCTTATTGCAATTAGTCACATAGGCGAACTTCAAATTGAGCACCTCGACTCTTTTTTAATAACGATTCAGCATGCCATCGCTGTACGAATGCCTTTGATCGTTATTTCTTCCGGGATGAATCACTCAAAATCCAAGATTTCACTATCATATATAGCGCAAATTGCCATTGAGATGAATTTTCACAAACAGATGAACTTACTGCAAATAAGTGTACTAACTGACGGAAATATGACGGATTCATTATCAGCCATCTTCCCTCTTGGAGACTTAACGTTAGTTGAATGGGAGGCTGAGGACAATCGACTAACCACTCCATTAGACGCGTTTGTAGATCGTTATGTGCTGCGTCATGAGATTCCTGTCTTAATTGGTCAATTATTATCTTGGTCATCTGAAAANAAATAACTACTCGGTAATTTAACCTATCATAAGGACTANCAATGAGATTTAGTGTTGGCATTGATCTTGGCGGAACAAATATAAAAGCCGGCCTTGTTTCCGAGTCAGGCNAGATCATCCACGATATAATAACTCCGACAAATGCAGACTCTGGGGAAAAAGNAATCGCGTCTAGAATCAGTCACGCAATATGCCAGCTTATTGATCAAGGCAACAATTTTGGCGTTGATTTGCAAGATATTGTTGGAATCGGTATTGGTGCTGCGGGCCTTATAGAGTCTGTGGAGGGTGTTGTTCANTTTTCTCCGAATTTTGCCGGTTGGTATGATATCCCACTTGNTGGATTAGTTAAAGAAGATTTGGCTCATAATTCAATTAATTGTAAGATATCAGCACTGCCAATTGTGTTGGAGAATGATGGTAATGCGATGGCTTTTGGTGAGCTTTGTCATGGTGCTGGGGTGGGAGTCAAAGACTTGGTTTGTCTGACGCTGGGCACTGGTGTTGGAGGTGGAATTGTTATTAACGGGAGCATCTTTCATGGTAGTCGTAATGCGGGTGCTGAATTAGGTCACACCATCATTCAAAGTAATGGCAGACTCTGTGGTTGTGGAAACTATGGCTGTTTGGAGGCTTATGTNGGTCGCNATTATATCATAGAACGTACGCGTCGGAAAATTGTTGTTGAAGGCAGGTACTCATCTTTGGAAGGCAATTTGAATGATTTAACACCCAAGATGNTATCAGATGCAGCAAAAAAGGGTGATGAAGTCGCCGTTGACATTTTTGTGGAAACNGGAAAATNCATCGGAGTCGCTTTAACATCATTAGCACACATTCTCAATCCAGAGATGGCAATCATCGGAGGAGGGATTGCTGATGCGGGAGAGAAACTCCTCTTTGAACCAATTCGTTCAGAACTCAAGAANCGTGCGATGGACACAAACGCTGATTCAATGCGGNTTGTGAAAGCGCAACTCGGTAATCAAGCAGGACTCGTCGGATCAGCGATGCTTGTTTTTCAAGACTAACANATTTCAGGAATTTACGATTATGANAAGCTTTGTTCAGAAGGTTGTTTTTCTTTTCAGTATACTGGTGCTATTGGCTGGTTCAAGTTGTTCTATGTTTGAATCTGTTAAAATTATACCAGTTTTTGACCCAGAAGCTACTATTTTACCTCAGACCAATACAATTGCTTANATTAAGAATGGCATCACTGCGATGTCTCTACCATTAAGTGATGTAAAGGCGGTAGACGCATTTGCCGTCTTAATTTACAATGGTACTGACCATTTCATTTCTCTCAGGCAAAAAGATTGNTGGCTACTAGATGGTACAGGTAAAGAAACAAAACCACTTGATAAATCAATGTATACAGCTCGATTAGGCAGGAATTTNAAGCCAAAATTACCACCTGAGTTTCCTTCGGAAGTCTTNCGCTGGAACAAAACTCTCCGCATCCAAGGNGACCCAGCACCATTACCTACCACAGATATTGAAAGGACAAATATTATGCCTAAGAATCAGTCGAAGTTCTTCCTATATTTCCCTATACGTAGTATCAAGTCATCAAGTTTGCGCGTAATTGTTCCTAAAATTTATAGCGAGTACGATCAAACCGAAACAACATTCGTTTTCAAGTTCCGTGTTGAAAAAGGATAAGAAAACATCGAAGATGCTTTGGTACATCAACCGACAAATGGGNTTTTTATGTTTATTTGTTTGTCTTTCTTCTTGTGCTCCNGTTTCNCCTNCTAAGATTGTTTCTCCCAAGATTATTTCCTCGGTTTCGCCTCCCAATTTAAGAGCTATCCTGAGCATTAACCATGTTAATACACTTGGTCAAAGAGGTCAGGGTGCAGGAAATTTCCTGAATCCTCACGGATTGGCTTTGGACATTGGAGAGCTCTTGTACGTNGCCGACGCAGGAAACCATCGCATTCAGATTATCGATTTCAGTGGGGATTTTATCGCAGAGATTGGACATCGTGGTTGGCAGTCCGGTGAGTTTGATAATCCTATGGGGCTAGCTATCAGTTTTGTTCGAAGTTCAATGCTGTACGTNGCTGATACTGGTAATGANCGTATTCAGTTTTGTAGTTTTATCGATAGAGCCTTTCAGNCAATTACTGACTCATTAGTTGCATTTGACCGACCATANAGTATTGTGGTTGACAGAAATGGAGAGATATTGGTCGTTGATCGTGGCAACCATCGCTTTGTAAAGTTNAGCAGTCGTGGAGAAAAACTCTTCGAAAGAGGTAGCTATGGTAGTGGTCGTGGTCAATTCCAGAATCCAACGGATATTTCCCTTGATCAGAAAAGGAATATCTACGTTGTGGACTCTGGAAATCAGCGGTTGAAGAAGTACGATTTCAGTGGAAACTTGATTTTCATTTGGTCAGGACATTTGCAAGAACCTTCACACGTAGCATTGGATCAATCAGGCTATGTTTACATAACTGATCGTAGAAGTCACAGCGTTAAGGTTCTTCAAAACCAAGGCATTGAAGAAAACAATAACCAGTTAGTGTTTGCGTTTGGACAACAGCAGTTAGTAGATCCAACTGGAATTGCTATCTCCAAACATGGAAAGATATTTGTCAGCGATTCAGGGGCAAATAATATCAAAGTTTTCCAAGCGATATATACTAAGCAGGCAATTTCTAACTAACAATTAATAAAGAACTTATAAGTAAAGTATCATCAACCTAACGGTTATATATACTACAAAACCAGGTAGNTTGTAGCCCTNAATNGGAAAGTTAATAAAACCTCANGAATTTATGCNTCATAGTCCGNTAATTTCGTGGATATTCAAGAGANTTTANAGCCGTTCCTGTGGCTTCGAACTCGTAAATGCTTTGGGACAATGAATNTTTTTATACTGGTGTTAATCTAGAGGAACCAAATACATTTGGAACACTTACCGAATGNAACCCAATCATTTTTCATGATAATTGTCCACCTGTCGAATGNNNATACAGANTTATTGTAATACATATCAGAAAGTACAAAACACACTAGAAGATAACTGGGTATGGTCACCATAACAAGGAATCAACATGAATATTCCAGAATGGTTGGGCACATTTAGTTATCAACACCTGATTATGGTACAGATCAATACCAACCACCAATTGATGTTCCTGACCGCGACTTGTTGCANCGTATCTCTACATGTGAAAAAAATTGAGAAGTAAAATAACGTTAGGCAGAAAATCTAGTAGAATTTGGATTAACCAATACAAAACAAAAAAGTTTTGTCAGTGTTCCGCGTTTCATAATTTCAAATGATCATTTCCAAGCNTTAATTGAAATTCGCACCTAAGAAGGGNAAACCCAAAAATTGTGTGTTCGGTAAAATTGTAGANTATGAGTAAAATTACAGTGTACGACTGGCGANANACGCTTAATNTTGCAAGTTACATCAACAGCTTCAATTGCTTTTCTATACTTTTTTTTTGTTAATCCAACCTGTCATAGCACAGAAAAATGATTCTAGCTTGCCTGAAAAAATATCTCTTCTTGAGAAGAACGAAACGTTTGAAATTCTGGATTTGGNAAATCCTGTTTCTTTGCAGTTCTCACCCGTCTTCCTCCAATCTGAAGCCATCACAGTTAGTGACTTCCAACTCGTGCGTAATATCGATTACAAAATCAACTATAATAAGGGAACGATCACCTTTTTAAATCAACGACTTGTTCATCAAAAAGTCCACGTTCGCTACCAATCGTTTCCATTTGCCATTAAGAAAGTTTATAAACGAAATCTTTTTCCCCAACAAGATAAAGTTCAAGCACTGGATCCAACCCAAGGTGCTAAAAATGAGGAACCNATACTAGATGGTGATGAGCAACCAACTTTGCAGGTAGCGGGATCTCAAACGTTTGGTATTTCTGTTGGTAGTGGTCGTTCTCTAACACAAAATCAGGAACTGCGGATTAGCGTAAATGGTGAAGTGTCTGAGAATGTTAGTGTCATTGCCATGCTGTCCGATCAAGATTTACCGATTCAACCCGAAGGGACAACAGAAAATATTCGAGACATCGATCAGAAGCTCATTAAAATCACCAGCCCAAATGTNAATGCAACATTTGGTGATTTTGTTGGATCACTTGANGACNCAGACGTTCAGTTCCCAATGGCGCTTGAAGGAGTATCAGTGGAAGGGAACTTTGGNTGGGGAACATTTCGACTNATTCCCAGTGCAATTCCAAAAGGTCAATCTGATAGTAAAACCATAAGAGGTGAAGAAGGAAGGAGCGAATATCGTATTGATGTCGAGGGGCAATATGTGGTTGTCAAAGCTGGAAGTGAGATCGTTTGGCTGAATGGTAAGCGCATGCGTCGCGGTGAAAATAACGACTACTTTATTCGGGATTATGGGGATCCTATTATTGAGTTTACNAGCAAACATTTGATTACCAGCAACGACGTAATTCGTGTTGACTTCGAATATATTCAAGAAGACCTTATTTATCAAAGAACCCTTCAAAGCGTAAGTGGATCGCTTGATTTTCTGGGAAATAANGCCAAACTCGGATTTTCTTATGCTGTTGAATCGGATCTCAACGATCCAGAAAACACATATGCAATGTTGACTGAACAGGATATGGTAAATCTTCGACAAAATATTCTGGATGTTGGTGAGAATCAAAAATCACTCATTGCTCCGCAACGCCACACAGTCTGGGGAATTGAAGCGCAAGTCTCACCAGTCGATTATGTGTTGATTCGTGGGAAATTTGCGCTGAGTGCGACCGATGAAAATACTTTCTCTCAAACTGATCGAAAGGTTCTGGGAAAGTCTTGGGAGTTAGTGGGCAATGCTTCAACTGAAAAACTTGACGTCAACCTAGATTTACGATTAACCGATTTGGGTTTTGTTCCTGTTGGTGCCTCAAGCAAAAATCGGGATCAGTTCCAGTATGAGGAATTATATGCTGATCAACAATTCGATAATCAGTACTTGATGGATGCTACTACTGTTCCAATCGGGGAAGAAAGGTTGGTAGATATCGACGTGCAGTTTCAACCCTTAAAATGGATTCAGTTAAATTCTGGAATNGGGAGAACACGCAATATTGATTCGTCAGTTGTTAGTAATGAATCTTCTCATGCTGAACAGGATACGGCATTTATCAACTATGGTTTTTCTCTCAATCCGCTGAAACTCCCAAATTTACGGAATAACTCCCAAGTCAATACCTCAGGAATTGGAAGTCAAAGGCAATTTCGAAAAGAAAGAAATCAATGGAATCTATCGCAGCGAGTTCGCGGGTCAACACTAAATGGTTCAATTGAACAATTCGAAGCGGTAGATCTAGATCCAAGTGATAGCTTAAACTTAAACCGAAAACGGCGTATTTCTAAGGCTTTCATTAATCTGGCAGAATTCAAATGGGCTACTGTAAATGCCCAATATGGTTGGGAAGAATCGTATGAAAAGGATGAACTGCTAGAAATTGATGGGGAAACACTCGGTTTCACAGGCTGGAAATCGAATACAAAGGCCAAGACATGGACCATTGGGGTCTTCTCTCAACCCCGAAAGTGGGCTAGCTTATCAAGCAACATCTCCCGTCGCGAATTCAAGACAACTCGCGGAAGATTGCCCAATTCAACCACACAATTAGCTGATATTGAGATGCGGATGTCCCCGTTGAACCGTGCTATTGATTTGCAGATCAACTATGAACTAGACAAAAAGCTGGCCACCGAACGACGTGAAATTTATACCAACATCAATCCCTACAATGGTCGGGAGATTCACCCTGGGGAAGGACACTATGTCAAAATCGATGACCTGCACTATCGTGAAGATTATGAGAAAGGGAGTTATATCAAATATATTCAGAATGTTAGTGATAAACCTGTTTCTGCTATTGACGCAAAAATACAGATAAGATTACGTCCACGGCAATGGAAAACAACGCGTGATCAACGATTAAACTTCGGTCGTCGTTTCCTAAAGGCGATTAATGGATTTGCGCGAGTTAACCTTACTGAAGAGCAGGAAGATGCGGACTTAGTATCCCTGTATTTGCTTCAGAGTCTACAAACTGCTCGAACTATATTTGGTCGCATGAACCGAAGGCTTCAAGTTGGTCTTTCACCATCGCCGAAACTCAATGTTGATCTTGGTCGTACGACCAATCAGACTCTGAATAAACGAATAAATAATCGTGAACGGAAACGAAACAGCAGTAATTGGGATCTCCGCTGTACCCTCAACCCTACAGTGCGATTATCTGTCAGCACTCGTCTTGAGCGAAGGAAGGAACATGAAAAGTTCGCAGAGATTGGAGGTCTTGGTGATATCTCAGATCTGAATCAAGCAGAACGTAATAGTGAGATAAACCTCCGCTACGAAATCAATAGATCAATANGAGTGGGTTTAACNGGGATATACCAAAATACGATTGATTTCGAAGAACTTGATGATCAACCTGAAACACGGACACGAACGATTTCTATGGAAAACCANCTGAGTTATTCAATCNTCAACAGAGGAAGGNTCGACATCAATTANCGCTTAGNAAATGGGAAAAGTGAAGGAGGAATACCATTTGCCAGNTACAATTTCTATGAAGGAGTTAGCCACGAGATNCGCGCAACGGCNGATTACAAGGTACANAAGTTTACCGATCTACTTCTTCGTTTNAACTATCGACTTCTATCAACCAAGCAACAAAAGCCNGAACATCGCTTNGAAATGGAGATGGTTGCAGAATTGTAACTACCTTAATCGGAGTATGTCGANAATCNTCAATTTNCCGNGTNNAATCAGCGNAGTTTCAATTTACCAATCATCAATTACCAATTTTATGTTNCGGAAATNGTCTATAANTGCATCTGCTGCCAAGTTCTGGTTGTCTGNCTTGNATTCATTGNNATATTGTTTTTGTGATTCATTNNTATATTGGATTGNCCTCATCCCAGCGCGTTTNGCNCCANAAATATCTGTCTGTATCAAATCTCCGATATGTACTGATTCNGAAGNGGCAACTCCTAAATGTTNTAGTGTAAGGTGAAATATGATCGGATCAGGTTTTGAATATCCCATTTCGTCTGAAAAGCCAAGTGCTGCAAAGTGTGAAATAATATTATCTCGTAAAAGTAAACAACGTAAAAATTTGGCAGACGTCAATCCAGTATCTGAAACGATTCCTAATCGGTATTTCTTGGCAAGTTCGGGTAATTGGGTTTCAATGAAAGGTGCAAGTGGGGGAGCGGTTTCCAATGTTGCGAGCCCCATTATTTCAGTGAGTGTATGGTTTTCTACACTATTGAATGTAATGCCAAGAACTTTTCCCATTTCAGAAATGCAATCATCAATGGAAATAACAACCCCTTCATACCAAAGTGACAGGCCAAAATCATTGGCTGTTTGAACTGATTTCTCAACATCTCCTAGCCTAAGATTATTATGTCCGATTCCAGTAAGATATTTCCATGTTTTAAATACTCGGAGTTCATCCCGTTTTATATTTAGTTCTTGATTATCAATATATATTGTTTGCCAAAAGTCGAAAGTAATTGCTTTAACCAAATTGGAATGTCTTCTATTTTTGAAGGATGCAGATAAACAAAATGGAGTTCGATCTTCAATATTTCCGTAATTGTAACATGGTTAGCAAACTTTTTCCCGATTTTGAGCACATTAGGCTAAGTCATTAACAGTTTACTATTTTGGTGATTTATGCGATATTATCAGGAAGATCAGCCAGTCGAGAACTTGGATTTATATTTGTTACTTTCAGATTTGGGTTAAGAGACTGAGCAGGAAACTTGAACTACAAGTTAGCTCGTTTTAGAGTTCAAACTG